>DASVGM010000598.1:0-8144 GCA_036379555.1 Pirellulales bacterium
GCCGTGGGCGCGAAGCTGATGGCCGGGCCGTTTCACTCGGCGCTGGGCGGTTTCAGCGGTGGCAGCCCCACGTCCGATGAGTGGAAATGGGGCGTCGAGAGCATGCGGGCGACCGCCGAGCATGCCGCCGCCTGCGGCGTAACGCTGGCCGTGGAATATCTAAACCGCTTTGAATGCTACCTCTTGAACACCGCGGCCGACACCGTGAAATTCATCCGCGACGTCGATCATGCCAACTGCCGCATGATGTACGACACTTTCCATGCCAACATTGAAGAGAAGGATCTGGCCGAGGCGATCCGCTGCTCGTCGCAGTACACGGTTCACATGCATATTTCTGAAAACGACCGCGGCACTCCCGGCCACGGGCATGTTCACTGGGGATTGACTTTTGACACACTGAAGCAAACCGGCTACGAAGGTTGGTTTGTGATTGAAGCGTTCGGGCTGGCCTTGCCCGCACTCGCCGCCGCCACCAAAATCTGGCGGAAGATGTTTGAAACGGAAGACCAGCTTGCGCGCGACGGCCTGGCGTTTATGAAGAGCGAGTGGGCGCGGCGGCAGAAATAACAGCGTCTAACAAAACGGAGCGGTCGTCAGCGGCGGATGGGCTAAATGGTGGCGGGTCAGAGGCCAACCGTGGCCTGACACAAGGCGCTCGTCCGGCCGGCCGTGTTGTTGGAGAGAGGCGGCCGGCGGGCGACCGCTGTTTTGTGTATACGAGCATCTTTGCTGCATGCGACCGAAGATAAGTAGGACTAGTGTTCGATCCACCTGCGGGTTGACCGGCAACCAAATGCGCGCGACAATTCAATTATGAGCATTGATACCGCCTCGACTGATCTGGAAATCCTCGCCGACGCCGACATGGTGCTAGCCGCGATCACGTCGGGCAGAAAGCTAGATTCGGAGCTCGTTCAACGTATCGAAGCGAGGTCAGAGCAGATACGCGAACGTGTGTTTCAAAAGCACGGATTCGTGGATATTGCCGTGTCCGCGATCCGCGAGCTTCGAGACGCATTGCCCTAGAAATGGCGTGAACATGCTTGTTCAGTCTTGCTGTAAAAGCCATTGAACCAGAGCGACGAATATGCCGCGTGCGATGATCAGCCCGCAAACGACCTGCGTGACGTTCCATCGAATCGATCGATCGCCACTGATCTTGTATTCCCGCGCGGCCGCAAAGACGAGAACCGTGCCGCCGAAAATCAGCAGCTCGATGGGGCTACTCTGCGGAAGCGTCTCAGCGAGCCTTGGCCAGGGGAACAGCGGCGAATTGAGAAAGAGTTCGCACAAAAAGGCCACCCAGAATACGACGAGAGCCCGCATGATAAATCGTGACCAGCGTTCAGCGGTGGGCGGCATGCATCTATTCTACGAACTATTGTCTTCCAACGCACCACTGAGTGTGCTTTTGGGTTGAATTGATGAAATCGTGGCTGACGCAGGCGGTTGTGTAGGCTAAAATGAGGTGGATAAAGTGCGGGGAAACAATTCAGGCGATGACGACATTTTCCATTGAACGATCCGACGACCAAGCTGAGCGGCTGCGCGCTTTGGCGGTCGAGGGCGGCGTCACTCCGGAAGAACTGTTGGGCGCCGGCCTGCGCGAGTGGCTGTTTCGCTCCGATAAGAACTTTGCGGAGGCAGCCCAGCTATGTGCTGCGTAAGAATGCCGAGCTTTACCGGCGGTTGGCCTGATGTCGGCCGAATGTATGATTAGGATGAGGAGGATGTGCATGAATATGTTTGAAGAGACGATCGACGCAACCCTGGATCCAAATGGTCAATTGACGTTAAGCCAGCCACCATGTGTGCCGCCCGGCCCCGTCCAGGTAACCATTCGCGCGGCCACTTTACCTCGTCTGCAGCGGAGCTTGGCAGACGTGGTTCGTGAAATCGCGGCGGACCAACGCGCGCGTGGCTTTCCTGGACGATCCTCAGCAGAGATTCGTGCTGAAGAAGAAGCGCGGCTCGCCGAAGATGCAGAGCGGGATCGGGAGCTGGATGCGGCTCGCGGCTCTGCGACGTCAGGAAACCCTTAGATGCTTTATTATCTTGATACCGTAATTGTCATCTACGCGGTTGAAGGCGTTCCGGCCGATCAACAAAGGGCGTTGAGTTACCTCACCTCACTTGAGCAGGCCGGCCATCGCTTCGCAATCAGCGAACTGACGCGCACAGAATGCTTGGTGCCTGTCTTTGACCCCGGTGGCGGCCAACGACTTTGGGATTTTTTCCGGTTCTTTCACGGCCCCAATTTGCGGACGGTAAACCTGACGTCGGCGATGCACTATCGGGCGATCGCGATTCGGGGCGCACGCAGTTACCCCGTAAATCCTCCTGCACCGCCGAAGCGGTATGGGCTCGCTGATTCTTTGCACCTTGCCGCGGCGATTGAGAGCGGCTGTGACGTGTTCTTAACAAACGATAACCAATTGGCCAATTTTCCCGACATCGTGGTCGAGGAGTTGCCATAATCAGCGGAAATCTCGCGACAGACTGCCAAGTCTGGCGGTGAGCGGAGCGACGTCTTCCAGTTTGCTGGCCAACACGTGAATGACCTCGCCGTGTCGCTCCAGGCGGCCGTGAACGATGAGGGCCGCGGCGGTCGCGGCGGCGCGGCGATACCGCTCCCATATCGCCGGCCGCACGATCAAGTTGGCCACGCCCGTCTCGTCTTCCAGCGTGACAAACGTGATGCCTCTGGCCGTGCCCGGCCGCTGACGCACCAATACCAGCCCGGCTACTTTCACCGCGCGTCCATGCGCCGTCTTGGCCAGGTCCGCCGCGCGCAGCGCTCGCAGCTCATCGAGTTGCGGCCGCAGAAAAGCCATCGGATGCCCTTTGAGCGAAAGACCGGCCGTGCGGTAGTCGGAAACCACTTCTTCCAACGGCGCTAAGGCCGGCAGCGCGTCGGGCCGCGTCTCCGTTTCGCCGGCGGGCAAAGGATCGAACAACGGCAGCGGAGGGTCGCGATGTTGGCCCAGCGCATGCCACAGCGCGCCGCGGCGGTCGACGCGCAGTGAACCAAAGGCGTCGGCCTTGGCCAACCGCATGATCGCCGCGCGGCCCAGGCCCGTGCGCTTGGCGAAATCTTCCACCGAGCAAAAGCGGCCCGCTTGCCGCGCCGCCATGATGGTCCGGGCCTCTTTTTCAGGCAGGCCCTTGAGTTGGCGCAAGCCAAGGCGCAGGGAGGATGGCCTTCCCAGGCCGTCACCTGGCTGAAGAGACGGGCTAGGAAGCCCATCCTCCGTTTTCCTGAACCCTGAACCCTGAACCCTGAACCCTCCTTCCAGCGTGCAATCCCACTCACTCTCATTCACGTCAACCGGGCAAATTTTCACGCCATGCTCGCGGGCGTCGCGCACAAGCTGAGCGGGAGCGTAAAAACCCATCGGCTGGCTATTGATGAGCGCGGCGGCAAAGGCGTCGGGGAAATAATGCTTGAGCCAGGCCGAAACGTAAACCAGCAAAGCGAAGCTCGCCGAATGCGATTCGGGAAAACCATACTCGCCAAAACCGCGAATCTGCTCAAAAACCCGCTCGGCGTATTCTGCGCTCAGGCCGCGCGCGAGCATGCCGTCGCGCAGCTTCTGGCGGAATTGCTCGATCAGCCCGGTCTTTCGCCAGGCGCCCATCGCGCGGCGCAATTGATCGGCCTCGCCCGGCGTGAAACCGGCCGCCACCACCGCCAGGCGCATCGCCTGCTCTTGAAAAATCGGCACGCCGAGCGTCTTGTGCAACACCTCGCGAATCTCCTCGTTGGGATACTCAATCGCTTCCTGCCCGCCGCGCCGCCGCAAGTAAGGGTGAACCATGTTCCCTTGAATCGGCCCCGGCCGCACAATGGCCACTTCAATCACCAGGTCGTAAAAGGTTCTGGGGCGCAGTCGCGGCAACATGCTCATTTGCGCCCGGCTTTCAATCTGAAACACGCCCATCGTGTCGGCCTGGCAGATCATCCGGTACACCGCCTTGTCTTCTTGCGGAACGCCGGCCAGCGTGAGCCGGCGGCCGTGGTGCTTTTCCACCAAGTCAAAACATTTGCGGATGGCCGTGAGCATGCCCAAGGCCAGACAATCGACCTTGAGAATGCCCAACTCGTCGAGATCGTCTTTGTCCCATTCAATGACGGTGCGGCCGGGCATGGCCGCGTTTGCAATCGGCGCCAGTTCCGAAAGTAGCCCGCGTGTCATGACCATGCCGCCCACATGCTGCGAAAGGTGCCGCGGAAAACCGACCAACTCGTCGACCAAGGCCAGCCAGCGCCGCACGTCGGGCGAATCGCAGTCGAAGCCCGCTTGACGCGAGCGTTCGGCGAGCGAACGCGATTGGCCGTGGGCGTCGAGCTGTTTGGCCAGCGTATCGACTTGTTCGAGCGAAAAGCCGAGCGCTTTGCCCACGTCGCGCACCGCCGAGCGAACGCGATAGGTAATGACCTCGGCGGTCATGCCCGCCCGGTCGCGGCCGTATTTGTCATAAATGTATTGCAGCACTTCTTCGCGCCGCTCATGCTCGAAGTCGATGTCGATGTCGGGGGCTTCGTCGCGTTCGCGGCTGATGAAACGCTCGAAGAGTACGTCCATCCGCTCGGGATCGACGGCCGTCACACCCAAACAATAGCAAACCGCCGAATTGGCCGCCGAACCACGCCCCTGGCAGAGAATCTCGCGCGAGCGGGCGAAACGCACCAGATCCCAGACCGTGAGGAAATAAGCCTCGTAACGCAAGTCGGCGATCAGTCTCAATTCGTGATCCAAGAGCGACCGCACTTTGTCCGGCACGCCGCCGGGATAACGCTTGCTGGCTCCGCGCCAGGTCAGATCGACCAGGTAACTGAGCGGCGTGGAGCCGTCCGGACACAATTCTTCAGGATATTCATAGCGCAGCTCGTCGAGCGAAAACCGGCAGCGATCGGCCACTTCAACCGTGCGCCGCAGACAATCGGCCGCGCCGGCGAACAACTCGCCCAATTCCTCGCGCGGTTTGAGATGGCGTTCAGCGTTGGCGAACAGCAACTCGCCCGCTTCGGCCACGGTGGTGCCGGCGCGGATGGCGGTCAGCACGTCTTCCAAAACTCGGCGCTCGCGAACGTGATAGCGCACGTCGTTGGCGGCCACCGGCGGCACGTTCGCGCGTTGAGCGGCGGCGATTCGCTCGTGCAGCTTTTTACGATCGTCAGGTCCATGATGCAGTTCCACCAGCGCGTAACAGCGATCGCCAAACAACTCGCGATAATCGCCAAGCCCTCTCACGCCTGGAAAGACTCCATACGAGGCGGGCTTAGGGATCATGGGAGGATGGCCTTCCCAGGCCGTCTCGCTGCCGCTGCTTATTCGGGACGGCCTGGGAAGGCCATCCTCCTCTCCTTCCAGCACACAAGCGATGAGCCCTTCGGCATGTTGCGCCACATCGTCAAAGTTCAGACGGCATTCTCCTTTGGGCGCCCGGCGTTTACCGAGCGAGAGCAGCCGGGACAGCCGGCCGTAACTTGCGCGATCGGTGGCCAGCAGTACGACAGCGCAGGCGTCGCTCGGCCAAATCTCCGCGCCGATGAGGAGTTTTAGTCCGACTTCTTTGGCGGCGACATGAGCGCGGACAACGCCCGCCAAACTATGGCGATCGGTGACGGCCAGCGCTCGGTAGCCGAGCGCGGCGGCCTGCGCGGCCAGTTCGTCGGGATGCGAGGCCCCTTCCAGAAAAGAGAAGTTGGTTTTCGCGTGCAATTCGGCGTAGGCCGGGCCGGCGTGCCGCGCACCGGGGGCGACGTCGGGTTTAGGTCGACGTTTGGAAGGTGGTAAATCGGGCATGGTTGAAACATGCGTGAACTGACGTTACAATAAAACAGACATGTTGATTGTATACTTGTGTATCGTATTTGAATAGCCCGATATTTCGGCTCGAAGGCGATCTTGGAGCGCGGCGATTCATCGCCGCTTTCATCCGTCGCGGAGCGACCTTCTCTCCGCCCGCCAGGAAGGGCGCTCCGCGACAACGGAAAGCGGCGAGAAATCGCACGCACTCCAAGACGACGAACCCGCTTCAACTGCCGGCCGCGGGCGCCAAAAGCTCGAAGTCGAAAAGCCCCGCGATTTCCGCGGCCGATTTGTCGCGCAGATGGGCGAAGCGCTCCCAGAGGCCCTCCACGTCGGCCACCCCGAGCGCCGCCAACAAGCGGAACTTATGATTGAGCAAATCATCAAGATCGGCGGTGGTGTTTCGGGCATGTCCGGCCGGATACATCACCAGGCCGCTGGAAAGCGCGCCGAGCCGGGCGTGGTCGATTTCGATCGTCGTGGGAATGCCGTCGGGATACTTGGCATCGTATTCGCGCCCGCCGTGGCGAAACTCAATGCGCTCGATCAACCGCCTCGTGAGCGGGTGAAACAGGGCCGCGTCATCATAATCGGCCGGCGCGAGCATCAAGGGCTTCCAGCCGCTTTGCCGCGTCTCGAACGCCTTTCGCAACAACGTGGCGATGATGTAAACCATCGAGTGGTCGGCGCTTTGCCGCGTGCGCGGGTCGCGCTTGGCCGGGTCGCCGATGATGCTGAAGGCCGGTTCATAAATGCTGATTCGCACCCCGCGCAGCTCGCTTTCGTCCGCGAGCAAACCGGGATGCCGCTCGCAGAGATCGAGCAAACCCTGAATGGCGCCGGCGGATTGGTGCTCGTATAAGCCGAGTTTGAAGTGCATGCCCATGACGGCGAAACCGTCGCCCGACGCGGCCAACTGCAAATCGAACGGGCTTTGCCCGCGCGTCGCCGGCGCGAAGAGGCAAAAGACGGCTTCGGGGTTGCGAAAAATATCGGCCGGGCCGACAAACCCGCGCATCGCGCGGCGCACGCCGGCCACGGCCATCTCGGCGCTGATCGCCGCCGACGCCCCCTTGGAATCCGAAAGCTGTTTGCCGGCGCGAATGGCCCGAAAGGGAACGTGATGCGCCACCACCAATCCCAAGGCCGACTCAATCTCATCGACCGTCGCCCCCATGACGGCGCCATAGACCGCCGCCGAGGCGATGGCGCCGTGCAGCACATGGTCGATCTTGTGGTCTTTCAGCGCGAAGACCTCGGCCAGGCGGCCGCGAATTTCGTCGAGCAGCAACATGGCTTTGAGCGTGGCCCGTCCGTCCAGGTTTTTGGCCTGGGCCGCGGCGACGGCGACGGGGTAAAAGTCGTTGTGGCCAAACTCGCCGGCGGTCGCTCCCCGCGAGGGATCGTAGCCGAAGTTGGTGCCGTTGGCGTCCCATTCACGCACGGCCGAACAGTTGGCCAACACCGCTTTCTCCGGCATGACGCGCGTCTGCGAGCCGAAACAAGGCACGCCGCGTGTATACGGATATTCCAGGGCTTCACGCCGCAGCACGTTGGGCGCGTTGGCGCCGCGCGCGATGGCCGAGACGGCGCAGGCCATACTATCGAGATGAAACCGCTCCACCATTCTGAGCGGACGCTCGCCGGGCGGCGCGAACTTGTCCGCGAGAAAGTCGATGGCATACTGCGCCAACCCGCGGGCCTGATTTTCATCACGGGGCAAAACAATTTCCTGCTGTGCGTTCATGTCGTTGGTTTTACCGTAGCCGCCCCTCTTGCGATACCGCCGCCTGGGAGCGCAAAATCGTCGTGTGTGCTGTTTCCGCCGCCCGTGGTTTTTACCTTTCAGACCTAATTGCATGGCTACCGCGAAGATCGACATCGTAGGACCGGACGAGATGCCGCTGATTACCGAGCTTTACGGCCAGATTTATCGGCCGACGAAAGAAGCTCCTTTTTTTCATCGACGTTTTCTGGGCCGCTATAACGGCCTGCGGATGATCGCCTCGCTCGACGAGCGGCCGGTCGGCTTTTTTCTGGGCTTTGAATTGAAGCCGAGCGTTTACTTTTCTTGGTTGTATGGCGTGCTGCCGGAATTCCGCCGCAAAGGCATCGCCTCGCAACTCATCGACGCGGTGCATGCCTGGGTGGCCGAGCACGGCTATGCTTCCATTCGCTTCGAGTGCCAAAACGAGCACCGGCCGATGCTGCATATGGCGATCGCGCGCGAGTACGACGTGGCGGGCATTCGCTGGGATCCCGATCTGGGACGCAACCTGGTGATTTTTGAAAAGGAATTGACGCCGGTCGACGGCGAGTGAGCTC
>DASVGM010000599.1:0-3089 GCA_036379555.1 Pirellulales bacterium
TCGAATTTGCGAAGAAGAAGGCGGGCCGCATGGCGGGCGATGTGGTTCGCGTGGCCGCGGCGCCGATTGAGTTCGATGTCGATCACCGTGGCGGGGTGGCCCATCTGCGGGCCGGCAAAGAAGCCCGGCTGACCACCCGCAAGCTCAAGCAGTGCGATTGCGTCTGCACCAACGAATCGACGTTTTACCCTCCGCTGACCGAAGTCAAGCAATCGGCGGCGGCGTTCACCGTCGACGGCGGTTTCTCGGGCCGCGGCCTGCGAGAGCACTGGTCGAATCCCGGCACGCGCAGCGCGTTCCTGGCGAAGTTCGGCGAATAAGCCGAAAAAGCCGTAGGGTGGGCCGAGCGCAGCGAGTCCCCACCCACATCAAGTTAAGATGGTTTTACCGAAACGCGTCTGTAGGGAACGCCCTCCGTGGCGTTCCGTGAATTGCGATTCGACGTCGCGCCGATCCTCGCGGAACGCCACGGAGGGCGTTCGCTACAGAACAAACAGGCGATTGACTGCTTAACTTGATGCGAATGGTGGGACTCGCTTGGCTCGGCCCACCCTACAAGAAGTTGAAACCACCGAGAGAAGGCACCATGATTTTGCGATTGACCTTGTTTCTGTTGGCCACGTGCGGCGCTTCGCTGGCCGCGGCGGATGATGAGTATCGCGCCGAGCCAAACGACGCCGCCCCGCCCTCCGACGAGCTGAGTGCGGACGTCGTTAAGCAATTGGGCGACGGCGGCTTCAAAGTCGTCACCGCTCAGGGCCGCACCGTGTGCGAGATTTGGCCGGCCAAAACCTGGACCGTCGCGGCCGACTTCAAGCCGTCGGGCGGAGTGATTTATCCGTTCCAGTTCGGCGAGCTGATCGGCGTGGTGCGTTACGCCCGTAAGGCCGGCGACTTTCGCGGCCAGTCGATTCGCAAAGGTACGTACACCATGCGTTATGGTCTGCAGCCGCAAGACGGTAACCATATCGGCACCTCGGACACCCGCGATTTTTTAGTGCTGATTCCAGCGGCGGACGACAGCGAATCTCAACCGCTCGAAAAAGACCCGCTGTTCAAAGAAAGCAAGAAGGCTTCGAAGACCACACACCCGGCCATTCTGAGCTTGCTGCCCGCCGGCAGTGCCGGCGATGAGCTGCCCCGGATGGTTCATCACGAGCAACGCGAGCTATGGGCCGTCGATTTCGCCGGGCAGAGCGCGGGCGGCAAGTCAAAGCCGGTGGTCGTTGAGCTGGTTGTCGTGGGCCACGTGCCGGAGTAAGGCGCCGCGGAGCGTTTTGTCGCGGCTTCGCCGGAATAAAAACAAAACATTGCCGGGAATCGTTGCCGTGCGCCGTCTATTTCTTGTCTACGCGCCTCTGGTTGCGGCCCTCGGTTGGGCGGCCGTCGGCGTGCTGGCCGCGGAGCCTGCCTGCGCGATCAAAAAAGACAAACCCAAATACACCACCGAATCGCTGCGGGGCCGTGTCGTTTGGATGGCCGAGGCGCTGAAAGACCGCTTCGGCATCGCCACCGACGATGACGCGGCCGATGCCTTGGTCGCGCTCGAAGAGCCTCAGGGCCGGTTGCACCCGATCGTCAAAGACCAGCGGGGCCGCTGCTTTTACACCGATGAACGGCTCCGCGGCATCGATGTCGAGTTGCTCGCGCGGCGTTATGCCGATTCGCCCATGTTGCAAGTGGTACGCGTTTACACCCTCAAATCGGGCGATAAATATGAGCTAGACTATTGGTGCGACATCTGCTCGATTCCGATGTACGAGCTCAAGCCATGCGAATGTTGCCAGGGGCCGACCCGCTTGCGTGAGCGGCTTGTCAAAGAAGATCAGACCACGTCCGCCGAATCGCGCGCCAAGTCGCCAACCGAAACCAAGTAAACTAGCCGCCCTTCCATGCCGCGCAATGCTTCCAATGACCTCGCCGAATTGGCCTTTGTCGGCGATCTGAACGACCGCGAAACCGATCTGACGCAGCAATTGCTCGACGTGCCGCCGGGCGGCGAGTGCTTGCTGTATTTCGATTCGCCGGGTGGCAGCCCTTATGCCGGCATCTCGCTGATGACGCTAATTTTGCTGCGCCGCCTGCGGGCCACCGGCATTGTCACCGGCGAGTGCTCTTCGGCCGCTCTCTGGCCCTTGGCCGCCTGTGCGCGGCGGATGGTTACGCCGCACAGCGTGCTGCTGTTTCATCCCATGAAATGGCAAAGCGAGGAACACGTCGGCCTGGCCGAAGCCGCCGAGTGGGCCAGGCACTTCGGCCAGCTCGAAACGAGCATGGACCACTTGCTGGCCGATTTGTTCGGAGTTTCGCGGCAGGCCATGACGCAGTGGATGCAGCCGGGGCGCTATCTCAGCGGCCAGGAAATTGCCGACGCCGGGCTGGCGGAAATGATCGACCTGCGATCGCCGAAGTTGTTTGAGCTCAACGGGGCGCCCCGCAAGCGGGCCAAGGTGGGGCGCTGAAGGATCGTCGTGCATTCGCCGCCTGGGAGGTGATGGGCAGCGCGCTGCCGATCCACCGAATGCTGGCTCCTCCAGTTCGATCGCGAACTGCGGGCTTTTTCTGTCGACCTGAATCTGATCCGGGCGGGACTGGCGGATATGCCCGAAACGTCGCCCTTTACGGCGGCGTACGAGCGCATCGCCGCGCGGCAGGCGTGCCGGGCGGAGGCCGTGGCGTGCTCGGCCGATTCCGCCGCGACGGGTTGCTCGTCGCCTGAGGCGGCGCGATGCACGCCCTCGTCCACGCAATGCACCGACGATTGCCTTAGCCCGATTCCAGCGCGGGGCATGTTGGACGCTAAAGACGCCGTCCTAAAAACCACTTTGTTTCTCCGTTTTCCGCACGGCCCGCTCGATGCGGCGGGCCGCGCGGAAAACCAAGGGGGTTTTCGCGAGACGGGCCGTCTAGCGTTCAATCATCGCTCGACTATGATACATTATCGTCAGGTGAGTTCCGCGGAATGTCGAGGCATTTATGCGCGAGACTGTTAAGAGAGAACGTCTCTCTGTTGAGATCGTTGCTGACATTCACGAAATCGAGGGCGGCGGCTATTGGGCGGAAGTGCCGCGCCTTCCTGGCTGCGTTGC
>DASVGM010000600.1:0-6274 GCA_036379555.1 Pirellulales bacterium
CCTGGCGGCGCTGGTGTTTTATGGCGTCGCGCGGCTGCTACCCAAGTCGCTGGCCGCCGGTTTGAGCTTTTCCACCTACGAGCCCAACGCTGAGCGCTTGCCGGTGACGCTGGCCGCCACCACGTTTTATGATCCCTACACCAATGATGTGCGGCCCGATCTTTATCGCCGCCGCGGATTGGTGATCAACACCTATCAAGACCGCATTTCCGAAGCGGGTCCGCCGCCGGGCGATTTTGCCCGCTTCATTGTCGATCGGCTGTTGGAGGAAGGTTGGCCGACGGTCGATCGGCTGCTGGCGGCTTTCGACGGCGTGGGCGCGAAGCGGCCGGAAGACTTGGAACTGTTGTCGCGTGCGCATAAAGTATCGGTGCAAATCTTGTCGGCCGCGCCGCCGACGGACGATGGCTGGCGAAAATCGGAGGTGGCCGTCCGTTATTTGCGGCACGAAGTGCAGCATCAGCTCGCCAACGCGCCGGCCGGTTGGCCGCAGTTGCACAAACTGCTCGGCACACCGAACCATCTCACCGTGCTGGAACTGATCGCCGGTGAGCGTGTGCCGGCCGAGTTGCGTTTGCCCGCCCAGTTTCTGTTGAAGAAGTTTCCGCCGGAACGAATCGCCGAGTTGCTCAATTCTCCCTTGGTGGCGCAGCCGGCCAAGCTCGAAGCGTTGGCCGCCTACGTGACCGCGCACCACCGTTTGCCGGAAGGCTGTCAGCTTTTGACCGCCGACACCGGGCGATTGAAGCCGCGCCCGCCCGCCGAAGCGTTGCTGCACGAACTGCTCATGCGCTTGCCGGAACCGGTGTTGCGGCAACTTGGCGATTCCATTGCCGACAACCTGCGCATGGGCTGGTTCGGCGCGCTGGTCGATGCCTGCGGCAGTCGCTCATCGCCCCCACTCAAGAAAGCGGTCGCCCAAGCGCTGGCCGAACTGAGTGACGGCGAATTGCTTGACGCGCTGGCGCGGTATCGCGAGCCGATCCGACGTGCGTGCCCGCCGCCGGAGCCGGTGTTGGCCAAACGCCTGGGCCATCTGCTTTATGAGCTGCCGCTTCATCCCAAGAGTTTTGACAAATGGTTGTCGGCGTTGCTGGAATGGAAAGTCTCGTTCGCGTCTCCGAATCTGGCGGAGCAGCGTCTGGCCGAATGGCAGAAGATCCGCGGTTGCCTGTTGGCCTTGCGTGAATCGGTCGAGAGCGCCGCGGCCGGCAAGGGGGGCATCAAAAACCGGCTGCGTTCGCCGCCACGGGCGGAATACAAACCGTTGGCCGAAGCCTTGAATCGCGCTATGCCCCGCCGGCCGGACGAATTTCAAGAGCTGCACGATGTTGCCGCCAATGGCCAGTTAAGCCTGCCGGACTTCAAGCGGCGGCTGGAACTGGCGGCGCGTCACAGCGGGCTTTCCATCCCGTTCGGCGACGTCGCGGACCCGGCGACGGCGGCCGGCGACGAATTGTTCGACGGCCCCGGCGATGAAGTCGCCCGGTTGCACCAGCGGCGCGAACTGCAAACCCGCCTGCTGGCCATGTTTCGCGACTTGGAAGAGCAGACGCTGGTTTACGCCGATGACAAACTGGGCAGTCAGAAGTTGCACGTCTTGCAACAGATCGGGCAAATGATCGTCGGCCGGCCCGACTTTTTGGGACCGGGGCGGCAGATGGTCGAGGCGTATTTCAGCAATGGCGGCGCGTGGTCGGGCCCGGTGTTGCTTTCCGGCGGTTCAAAAAAATCGGGACGTAAACGCGGCAAGAAGAGCGGCGGTTGGCGGCGGCAGATTCCCTTGATGCTGGGTGTGACGGCCGGCGTTGCCCTGTTAATGTTCGTGGTCGGCCACTTTTTCCTGCCGGCTCCCTCGCCGTCCAACGACGTTGCGCAGAATCCGCCGGCCGCTCCGCCAGCGCCACCGTCGCACGCGCCAAATCCACCCGCGGCCGTGACCCGACCGTCGCCGCCGGCACAGATGCCGAAACCGCCGGCGGAAAAGCCCAAAGCGCCGACGACGCCTCCGCCATCGACAAGCCCGTCCAAAGAGGACGCGGCATCTTTGGCCAAGCCCAAGAATCCGCCGACCGCGTCGAGCATGGACGAAGCCCCGACTGGTTCCTCGCCCGACAAGGCGCCAGAACCGGCTGGCCGCACGCCGAAAAACACTCCGGTTCCGCTGCCAGAGGGTTCCAGCGCAACGGCTCCGGACAGTATGGAGAAAAAACCTGTGTCGCCGTCGATGCCGGTCGCTGAAAAACCGGCGGCGACCAATCCGCCGGATTCAACGCCCAAACCAAGCGATCCGCCGTCTGAGTCAACTCAGCCGGCGGCCGCGCCAGACACGGTGAAGAAGGGCGCGCCGATCATCGTCAGCGAGTTTTGTACTTTGCCGCTGCCCGGCAACAATTTTGCCGCCCCTCTTTCCATCAAAACATGGACCGACGACCCTGGAACCATTAACCTGACGTTGAGAGGCTTGGTGGAAGCCAACCGGCGATTGGATGGTCAACACATTAAGTTGAGCACGAAGCAAAATGGCGCTCAGCTCTCGATCATGCTCGAAGAATCCGCCGGCGAAGGCGCGAACAAGACTTTGGCGACGGTCACAAAGGACGAGAACGAATTGATTTTTAAGTGGGTGGAATCGCCGGAATCGTTCACGGCCGCGCGACGGCAATTGCGTCGCTGCGTGGTGGAGGTCGTGGAGATCGCCGACGACGAAACGAGCTATATTTCTTTGATGGCGCCGGTGAAACACGCCGGGCCGGCCGGATTGAGCAACGGTATCGCCAAGCTTGGCTTAACGGAACTGAAAAGTTCGGAATTCGAGTTTAGCCCGGACGAAGAGCTGCGGCTCGGTCGCGGAGCGGTGCAAGTCGTCTATGCCAATCTGCCCATGCTGACCTTCGGCGACACGAACAGTGTTGTTACCGCGGCGTCTATTCACAATTTGCCGGATGCGCTTCGTGATTCGCATGCCAGGATGGTGCTACGGCAAAATGATAAAAACCGTTTGAACGCGGATTTACATCTGGCGGCGGACGACACCGCGCTGCCCGACGGCATGGCGCCGGTCTCTGACAAGGATCGCAAGGATCTGAAGATACTAAGAGACAATATTCCTAATCTAAGACGCTTGAAGGGAAACATAAGCCGATCGAACCAGAAGCAGATAGCGAATATGGAGTCGGTCGTTCGGGCGCTGGCCGACGTCCTGGACATCAAAGACCCGCCGCGGCGCGCTGGCGCCGCGCCGCCCGCCGACGTGACGAAGTACGCGGGAGAAATCCAAAAACAGATCATCGAGCCGGCCGAACAGCGCCGCGACGAGTTAGGGCAACAGGTAAAAGCCGTGGACGAATTCCTCAGGGAGCAGCAGGACCAGCTAAAGAATTTGACTTCGCACGCCAACACGGTGACGGCCACAATCTATCGCCGTGTCGCGCGAAACCTATACGCGCCCTGCCTGCTGCTCGGCGACGTGCCAAGAATACCAGACGAGCTGACGCCGTTTTTTGGGGGCAATCCCGATGATGACGAATAGTAAAGCGCGAACGGGAGTGTTTTAATGCCATATTCACTGCTGCTTATCATCGCCTGTTCACCGCTTGCCGCGCTGACCGGTTTCAGCCTCTGGCAAGCCGCTAGGGCCGCCGCGCCCGATACGCCCAAAGCCGAACAATTGGACACGGCCAGAATCTCCAAACTGGCGAGCGAGGCCGCCGCCAGCGCCGCCGAGCGACAGCCGCTGGTGCCATCGCTGACCAGCACCGATCTGCTCGACGCCAATCAGGCCGACCTCGACGCCGCCGACGCGAAACTGAAAGAAGCCTGGGAGGGCTGGCAGCAAGCCCGCCGCCTGTTGTCGAAATACGCTCGGCTTGGCCCAACCACTATCGCCGCTGAGCGGCCTGCCGCCGCGCGCCTCCGCGAGGCCGCAGCGGCGTTAGCACGGCTCAAGGGCTTCATCGAAGCCGAGAAGCAGAACTTCGCGGGCCATGTTTCCGGCGCCGATGATTTTTTCGCCATGCTGCAAAGACGCGAGCAAGACCTGCAGAAAGAGATCGACGGCTACAGCGAACAAGAGCGTCTGGAAGCAGCCGTGACCGCCGCCAAAAACGATCTCGAACAAGGCCGTTATGGCCCCTGCCTCAAGCGTCTGGACAGCGACCCGCTGGTTCGCGTCGATAGCCCCGGCCTGGCGGCGCAATTGCAGGATCTGCGAAAACGGGCCGAATATCGCCGCGCCTGGGAAGAGCTTGATCACGCGACCGCCCGCGCCGCCGATCGCGATTTGTACGAGAAAATACGGGCCTTCCTGCGGCGCTATCCCGATCCTCCCACGCCGGCCGAGGGTGACTTGCAAGCCCGGCTCGAACGCCGCCGCGACCGTTTGAAGAGTGAAATTTCGGTGCAAGACTTGGATCGGGCCGACGATCTGGATACGCTATTAGTGGAGGCGGCGCAGATCGTCGCCAACGATCAGATCGAAGAACCGATCAAGAAAAAGGCCCGACGTCAAGTGTCTGACTGGCTCAAACAACACCTGCCTAAAATCGAGGCCCCTTCGTCATTGCTGGGCAAGGAGGAGGCGGTCACCAAGAGCGGGCAACGCAAGATCGGTGAATTCTATTTGCCCGAGGGCGTGGATAGCTATCGCTTCTGGACCGACAAGAAAAACCGCAATACCCTGCGTCAAGGCGAAGACCAGTTCACCCTGGCGCAACCGCCGGCGACGCCGCAATACGTCGCCTGGGCGCAAAGCTACCAGGCCGCGTCCGAGGGCGTACTGGCCGCCGAGGCCACGCGTGACGATTGGCAACAATTCGCCGCCGACTGCGACGCCTGGCAAAAGCGGCTCACCGCCTATCGCCAGCAGTGGGGCGTTGACGACGAGCCCGATCGTTCTTGCCGCGAATGGTCGTTCGCCAGCGCAGGGGATGTGGCGCGTAACGTCTTGCGCAAATGGGACGCGTACGAGCGGATTTTGGGGCAAACGAAGTAGGAAAAGGGACAAGGGGACAAGGGGACAAGGAGACAAGGAGACAAGGGGACAAGGAGAACGCAAGCGGATGTCTGAATCGGGCGGCAGCCCTCTCTATGTCTCCTTGTCAAATGCATCGCAATGGACTTCGTAGCCAATTCAAACTAAAACCATCAACACGTCATCAAAGTAACAACCATGCCTTATTCGCAAGAAATCAGTCGTGCCCGAAAAGCGTGCTTCCTGTTCCTGCTCGATCAGTCGTTTTCGATGGAAGAGCCTCTGGGCAACTCCGACAAGCTCAAGAAAGACGAACTGGCCATGGCCATCAACGCCTGGTTGCAAAACATGACGATCAGGGCCAGCGGCGACACCGGTATTAAAGACTGGCTCGATATCGGCGTGCTCGGCTACCGCACCGACGATCAGGGCAACCCCATCCTGGAATCGGCCCTGCAAGGGCCGCTGGCCGGCCGTGAGTTGGTTTCGATCAAGGATATTGGTGAGAATCCGCTGCGCATCGACCAGAAGCAGCAGCAGTTGCCCGACGAAGACACCGGCGAGATGATTTCCATCGCCGCCGACATGCCGGTGTGGGTCGATCCCAAGGCCGAGGGGGGCACGCCGATGTGCAACGTGCTGCATCATGCTTACGAAGTGCTCGACGCTTGGATCAACGAGCACAAATCAAGCTTTCCACCGATCGTCATCAACATCACCGACGGCGAATCGCAAGACGGCGATCCGATTCCCTACGCCGACGCGGTGAAAGACCTGGCCACGGAGGACGGCAACGTACTGTTTCTCAATTGTCATCTCTCGATGACGGCGGCCGATTCGTTCATGTTTCCCTCCAGCAACGAGATTCTGCCCGACGATTTGGCCCGTGTGTTGTTCGATATGTCGAGCCTGCTCCCGGACACGATATTCAGCCGCGCGGTGAACGAGGGTTTTGAGTTAAAGCCGAATGCCCGCGGCATGGCCTTCAACGCCGACATGGTGGCGCTCTTGCGGTTTTTGGACATGGGCACGCGTGTGGCGGCGCCGGGAAATTTGCGGTAGTTTAGAACGTATTCTAAAACCGAATTGTGGGGCGGGCCGCCGGCCCGTCTGGAAGCGAAACGCTGACCTCGGCGGGCACATCACATGCTCGTACCGATTCACTACTAACAAATGGACGTTCAACTTCATTTTCCCAGCGATGCCGCGATTGCCGCGGAGGAGGCCGCTCGCTTCCGGGCGCTTTCTCCGGCGGAACGCATGCGTGTCATTCGAGACATCCTGAACGCGGGTGAACTGCTC
>DASVGM010000601.1:0-2106 GCA_036379555.1 Pirellulales bacterium
ACAACGCACTTGAGCGGAAACGCGAGCCTCGGCCTTGGTGTTCAGGCCCAAACGCTCCGCGGCCAGCGTCAGCGCTTGCTCGATGCGCGCATCGCACGCGGGGCGCGACGCGTTTAGCAGCCGGCGCGCGGCCCATACCGCGCCGATCAATCGCGCCAGCACCGCCGCCGAGAGCGTCAGCCAGACGGCCGAGAGCGTTAGCACAACAACGCCGGGCCAATCACGCGACCGTCGTTGAGCCGGAATGGTTGGCTCGCCGGCCGCGGAGCTTGGCGCGCTCGTCGGTATGGTCGGCACAGGGATCGCCTGGCGCGGGGTCGGAGATGCCGTTGGCCAGGGCATGTTCGACAGCGATTCCGGCGGGGCGGGAATCGGGGGCGGAATCCTTCGCGCGGCGGGCAACAGGCCGGGAGGCCGGTCGCTCCGGATGTGGCTCGCCGACGCTTGGGCCGCCAACACGCCCCAGCCAAGCTCTTGGACCGCGAGCGTGCCGAGCGGCGCAAGACAGGCGGCCGCGACGCCGGCCATGAGCAGGCTGTCGGCCCGTGACGGCCGACGACGACACAAGGCGGCCGCCAACAGGCCTGCGGCCAGCGCCAGCGTGGTTTGCCAGGCGACGCTCCAAAGGAAATCGGTCCCCGATTCAGCAAGAAATTCATTCATCGCGTCGCTCCTTGCGCCGGCGATCGATCTGCTTGCGCAGTTCGGCGAGATCTTCGTCGGCAAGTCGCTCGTCGTCGAGCAAATGTTGGAAAAGCTTGAGCGGGTCGCCACGAAAGACCCGCCGCGTAAACTGTTTGAGCGCGCTCTCCTCGGCCTGTCGCCGGCTGCGGCTGGCGAAATAGATGTAGGTGCGGGAGTCGCTACGGTGCGCGAGCCAGCCCGCCTTTTCGAGCTTCTGCATGGCCGACAGCACCGTGGTGTAGGCCAATGCCTTCGTCTTGGCCAATTCATCGCGCACCTGCTGCACGGTCGCTTCGCCCAGCCGCCACACCGTCTCCATCACCGCGGCTTGCAGGTCGCCGAGGCTGTCGAGCGGTTTGTCGTTCGGCCGATCGTTTCGAGCGGATTTGCGGGCCATGATTCTCCCGGGCGAGATTGAAAAACAATTACTCCGTATCGACGTACTACGCATTGTAGTATTTCGTGGCGCGCTGTCAATAGGCTGGCCCGCCGTCAACTTTGATTTTTGGGATTGTGAGCATGTAGGGTGGGCATTGCCCACCACAAGATCAAGGCGGGCAATGCCCACCCTACGGGTCCGGCGACGGTTTTCGGATAGCCTCCAAGAGCGAACACCTGAAGGGCCGCTTGACGTAGGATTCTTGGACGGCCTGGAGCGGCTTATCGACGCATGGTGTTGCGGCGAGTGATCGAGTTCGACCTGTTGCCTTGCAGGCAGCGGTTGCCAACAGCCGAACCGTATTCACAAGACACGATTATTACGCCTTCGTGGCTCGCGCTGATCGCCGGCCTCTTTGCGAAGTTTACCATTGGGGCGTGCGTCAGCCGTTGCCGGCGATTCCAATTCCGCGCCACCTGCCCGATGCCGACGTGATTGTCGAGCTGCAAAGCGTCTTTTCGGAAGCCTTCGCGCGTGGCGGCGCGTGAAGGCTCGTGTTTCCGAATTGGCCAATGCATCACGGAGTTAAAAGCGGGTCAGAACTATATTAAAACAGTTCTGACCCATTTTATCCCTGACCCATTTTATCCCCCTCTCTTCCTAGCCTGTCCCCGTGTCAATGCCAATCGTTTCCGGCGTGATGAGCATGTCGGCGAAAGGCGGAGGCAGCGGCGACAACTCGATTCCACGATGCCGCGCGGCCAGGTAAAACAAGCTGTCGGGAAGCGAGACGAACCTGTAAAGCTCGTTCGTTTTTTTCACGACAAGCTTGGGGTCTCGCATTTCAACGAAATACTCCAGTGATTTCCGCAGCGCTATTTCCACGTCGGCCGCTCGGCCGGCGGCGATGGCCCGCCATACCTCAAGCAGCGAACGAGGGCGCTTATCCAGACGTTTAGCGACCGACCGTTCCAAAGTGGCGGCCTTCTGCAGCGCATGTTCACGAAAGCCGGAAACAAGCAACAGCAGCACCTGCGCGAAGT
>DASVGM010000602.1:0-8515 GCA_036379555.1 Pirellulales bacterium
CGGTAGCCCCGGCCGCGATAAGGCGCAATGGCGAGCGAGAGCAACGTGCCCTGCCTGCCCCAACGCTACGCTGACCGGGTGCTGATGGTCAGCACGAACGTCTCGACTATCTACTGCCGTATCCTCAACCGTGAGACGGCGACCAGGGACTGCGGCGACTGGGAAGGTTCCAGCCACGATGAGTGAACGAATGTCTCGATACCTCCGCGAGGACGTGGGGTTGACGCGTCACCCTTCGCGTGGCAAACTTAAGGTCGTATGAGACATGAGATTAACCTTTCTTCCGAGATCGAGCAGGCGCTCGAAAAGAGGGCCTCTGAAACAGGTGACGCCGTCGCCTGTTTAATCGAGGCAGCCGTGGCGGCTTTCGTCTGTAACGGCCATCCACCGTCGTCGGATCGCAAGCCGGATCCGCCCCTGGAACCGGTCGAAGTGGTTGCACCGTGCGATTTGCCGCGGCGCAACTGGCAGTTGATTGCCGTTAAAAAAGGCTTTCGGCGGCTACCCGACTCAATCGCCACCCCGACATGATTTACCAGGTTCGTCTAAGCGAGGCACCGCTCGGCCAAGGCGACATCATCGAGGAGTGCCCGCTCGTTTTTTGGACGAGCGAGCGAGAGCGGACTGGCATGGTCCGTTTTCAAGGTGCCTCGTCCACCGAGCGCGTGGTCGTGCTGACGCAGGCGTGCGACCTTGCCAACGCCAAGACCTCCAAAGTGCAGGTCGCCGTTGTTCATGCCACAGCGGAGCTTGTCAGGGAAGGCATTTTGAAGGCTCAAACGATTCGCGATCATGTGCGCCGGCACCTCGTTTACGGCTGGTACTTTTTGCCGGCAGGCGAGGGCAACCCTGAATCCATCGTTGATCTCCACGACATTCACACAGTCCCGCGGGAGCTCCTCGACGAACAAATCCGGGTCGGTCACCGCAAATCGGCTCTTTCCACACCGTTTCGCGAACATCTCGCGCAGCACTTCGCAACAACCTACTCGCGAATTGCGTTGCCCGAACCATACGAGACGCTGCCGTAATACGGAGATCATGACGCTTCGGCAACAGCCGCTTACCATAGAGTGGCGGCCAAGGCCACCATCTGCTGTGATACTACGCTAAATCGGCTCCCCATTCCAGCGCACAAAACCTTCCATCGCAAAATACTCGGGCAAGCCAAGCTGATTATAACTGCCGGCCGTGTGGCGGTTGCGGTCTTCGGCGCGCTGCCAGAACTCGCGCGCGTCGGAACCCGGAAACAACGCCGTATCCTTTTGCGATTCGTGCCGAAAGATCGCCTTCTTTTTACGCTCTAGATCGGCCGGGCTTAACGGCACGGCAATCTCAATCTCGTGCGGCGGCCACTCCTGCCACGCGCCGCGATATAACATGACCTCCGGCAGAGCTTTGCCCGCCGCTTCCATTTCTTTCAACGCCAACAGTATGGCCTCCGCGCAAACGCGGTGCGTGCCGTGCGGATCGGAAAGATCGCCCGCGACGTAAATCTGTCCCGGCGCTACGCGCTCGATCAACTCGCGAATGATCCGCACGTCTTCCTCGCTGACCGGGTTTTTGGCGATGGTGCCGGTGCGATAAAACGGCAGATCGAGAAAGTGCAGATGCTCCTCGTGGCAGCCGCACACAATCGCCCCCGCCTTCGCCTCGCTCCAGCGAATCAGCGCCTTGATGGCCAGCACCGTCTCCGTATCGGGGTCGCCCGGCGATTTTTTTCGCAGCGATTCCTGCACGTCTTTCTCCACCGCCAACGATTTCTCCTGGTCGACGTTGAAGCGGCGGTTGAACTCCACCACCAGATCAGCCACGCGCTGGGCGTCGTGATCGAAAACCGCGATGTTGCCACTGGTCATATAGGCCACATGCACTTCGTGCTGGTCTTCCACCAGGCGAATCAACGTGCCGCCCATGCTGATGACGTCGTCGTCGGGGTGCGGGCTAAAACAGATGATCCGCTTTTGCTCGCGCCCGCCGGGATGATACTCGATGGTGTCCATCATCCAGCGAAACACGCGATGCGCCAGCCGTTGGCCTGGCCCGTGATGCCGCAGCAACTGGTGCAGGTTGTGCTCGCGAAAGTCGTGATCGTCGAGCTTGAGCAGGGCCTTGCCGGTCTTGGCGCTGAGCCAGAGCACGGCGCGCTTTGTCAGAGCGTCGCTCCACACCACGTTGCCCTGTACCCAGGGCGTGGCGATGCCGGTCAGTTCACCGGCCGCCGCTTCGTCGAGCAAAATGCTGGCGGAAGGGTGCTCGCGCAAGAAGCTGGCGGGCACGCGGTCGCTCAGCGGCCCCTCGGCCGTTTCGCGCATGATGGCCGCTTTGTGCTCGCCCAGGGCGATCAGAATCACGCGCCGCGCGTCAAAGATCGTACCCAGGCCCATCGTGATCGCCTGCTGCGGCACGTTTTCTTCACTGAAAAAATCGCTGGCGGCGTCGCGCCGTGTCACCGGGTCGAGTGTGGCCAAGCGCGTGCGGCTGTTTCGCACGCTGAAAGGCTCGTTAAACCCAATGTGCCCGTTGCGGCCGATGCCCAAAAGCTGCACATCAATGCCGCCGGCGCGCTCGATGGCGTCTTCATAACGGCGGCAATAGTCTTCCACGTCGTCGAGCGGCACGGTACCGTCGGGAATGTGGATTTGCGACCGCGGAATGTTCACGTGGTTGAAAAAGTGCTCGAACATCCAGCGGTGATAGCTCTGCAATTGGTCGTGCTGCAGGCCATAATATTCGTCGAGATTGAAAGTGACGACGCCGGAAAAATCGAGCCCTTCCTCGTGGTGCAGGCGAATCAATTCGCGATAAACTCCCACGGGCGTTGAGCCTGTGGGCAGGCCGAACACGGCCTTTTGCCCGTAGGCGTTTCGCTCGCGAATCAGGTTCGCCAGCGATTCGGCCACGTGCCGGGCCAGGTCGCGGTTTGATTCAAAAACATAGCAAGGGATGTGCGTGCCCGGCACACGCCGGGCGGCGGCCGCCGGCACCGCGGGCGGGTTGGCGGGGGGGGAGGTTTCGATGAGGGACATTCTTCCAGGCCGGGTGAGAGATTCAGAACAGCCTATTAGTATGACCCAATTGTCGCGCGAAATCCATGCGAAGTTATCGCCGGAATGGCCTTGTCGTCTTTTGTCCGGGCCGGACGCGACAGACGGTTCCCTTCTGGCCGTGTCAGGTATAATACAACATGGATTCATCTCGACCGCGGAACGCCGACCGTCCATACCTCGCTCCATCAGGAGACGCGGCGACTACCGGCTGGAAGATCATGCGCCAACTTTGCGGCTGGGGCCTGCTGGCGTTGGGCGTGGCGGGCCTGCTTTTGCCGATCTTGCCGGGCTGGTGTTTCATCGTCTGGGGCGTCGTGATTCTGACGCCCGACGTTCCTTTTCTGGGGCGTCTTCTTGACCGCTTGGCTCAGCGGGTGCCGGCTCTGCGATCCACCGTCGAGCGGATGCGTGGCAAATAATCGGCCCCACCTTATCGGCATGCCAACGGTATCACGTAGACCATCTGCCCATTAAACGGGTACGCCTGCCAGCCGCGCGGCAGCGGCGGCGGCAGTCTCTCGCCGCGGCTTCGCTTGATCGCGATTCGCGGGCGCACCGGCGGCGCGGCGCCGAGGCCGGGCGTCGTTCGTGTTGGCGGCAATGCCTGAGCGAGCATAAGCAGCCCCGCCGTCATTAGCGTGCCGCACAACACGCCCAGTAAAAATGGCTTACGCCACATAGGCGGCCTCCTCTCCGTAAAGAAGCGACGCGGTGGACAATGACCCTAATATAATAACGCACGGCGCCACATTTTATTACAAGGCCGATTTGATCGGCGATGGCTTGCCCGGCATGCCGTGCAGCCTCATAATGAGCGATGCTGACGCTACCCGTGGCGGGCCGGGTATGCCGGGCTTTGCCAACCACCACCCACGTTTCCCGGAGTGCTCCCATGTTCAATTCATGTTTTTCGCCTCGACTGGCGTGCCGACCCGGCCGCCGGCTGGCGCTGGCATCAATGGTCTTTGTCGCCGGCTGCGGCGATATCGGCGGCAACCGCCGCAATGCCTCGGGCAACGCCGGGGGCGCCGGGCTGGTTGGCTCTGATGTCAATTCCTTGGCCGCAGCGCCACAGGCGGCCGCCCCCGCGGCTCAACCCCAACCCGCCGCGATGCCGCCGGCGCCAGGTCCGGCATATCCGCCCAACGCCGGCGCGCCCGCCAGCCAACCGGCGACGGTTCCCAACGCTCAGCCGATACCGCAGACGGGCGGTCTACCGGGCCTGCCGGGCGTCAATCTTCCGGGCCAGCCGCAGCCGAATATGGTCACCGAGAAAGCCCAGCCCGGCGTCACGGGCAAAGGCAACTATGGTGGTCCGGGCGCCGTCACAACGCCAATCCGCGTTTATTTTCAGGCGCAAGAGCGGTTGATTTACGACTCCGTGACATACGCCGTGAAGCTCTTCGAGGCCGAACATGGCTACAAGCCGAAAACCCAAGAAGAGTTTATGAAGAAAATTATCGAGGCCAATCAGATTCGCCTGCCGCAACTGCCGCCCGGCTTCAAGTATAAGTACGATCCGCAGGCCGGCGAACTGTTGGTTGAACACCCGCAATAAGGGCATCCGTGCTCTACTTTTTCCGCGGGACGCCCAATTCGGCCAGTTTTTTCGCAACGTCTCTGCCGTGGCGACTGGGCTTAACCTCCTTGTCGATGTGAAGGATTTTGCCGTCTTTGCCGATGTAAAAGGTCCAACGATTGGCGATGTTGCCTTTCGTCCGCAACACGCCATATTTTTTGGCCACCGATTGATCGGGATCGCTCAGCACGGGAAAGTCAAGACCGTACGATGTGGCGAACTCTTCGCTTTTCTGAATCTCATCGACGCTGGCCATGAAATAGGCCACTTGAAACTTGCGCAGCGCTTTGCTGTGGTCTCGCAACGACACGCATTCCTTGGTGCAACCGCGGGTAAACGCCTTGGGGAACCACGCGATGACGATCGCCTTCTTGCCTTTGAAAGCTTCGAGTGAATACATTTTGCCATCGCTTCCTTTCAACGAAAACGCCGGGGCTTCATCACCGACCTTAAGCTCGGCGGCCTTTGAAAAGCCAGTGACATACATGAACACGCACGAAACGAAAAGATAAATAGCTGCTCGCATGATACGAATCTTTCGGAAAAAACAGCATGGTGGACTCGCCGTCAAGCTAGCATGCGGCCGGCGCGTCGTCTACTGTTTTAGGGCGGTTCGACCATGAAGCCGCTGGTTGTCATCAATGTCGTGGGCCTGACTTACGAGCATCTCGGCCCCCACACGCCCAACATCTCGCGGCTGGCGAAAGAGGGCTTTGCCCGGCCGCTGGGCACGGTGCTGCCGGCCGTCACTTGTTCGGCTCAAGCGACGATGCTCACCGGGCTTTTGCCGCGCGAGCACGGTATTGTGGGCAACGGCTGGTACTTTCACGAGTTGGCTGAAGTGCTGTTTTGGCGGCAATCGAATGATCTCGTGCATGGCGAGCGGCTTTATCAGGCTGGCCGCCGGCGCGACGCCGCCTACACCGCCGCCAAAATGTTCTGGTGGTTTAACATGTATGCCGACGTGGAGTGGGCCGTCACGCCGCGTCCCAGCTATCCGGCCGATGGCCGCAAAATACCCGATTGTCATAGTCGGCCGCCCGAACTGCGTGATCGCTTGCAAGAACGATTGGGGCCGTTTCCTTTGTTCCATTTTTGGGGGCCGACGGCCGACATCCGCAGCACGCGCTGGATCGCCGACGCCTCGCTGGCGGTCATGTCTGACTATCAACCGACGCTCACGCTGGTTTATCTGCCACACCTCGATTACAACCTACAACGGTTGGGACCGAACGATCCGCGCATCGCCGGCGACCTGCGCGCCGTCGATGCGGAGGCCGGCAAATTGATCGACGCCGCCCGCAGCCAAGGGGCTTTGGTCGTGGTGTTGTCGGAATACGCCATCACGGCCGTCGACCGAGCCGTTCACATCAATCGCGTGCTGCGCGAACATGGCTTGATCGAGGTCCGCCGCGAGCCGCTCGGTTGGGAAACGCTCGATTGCGGCGCGTCGCGGGCCTTCGCTGTTTCCGATCATCAGGCGGCCCACGTTTACATCCGCGACGAGCGCGATCTTCGCGACGTCGCCGCGCTGTTGCGCCGCACGGAGGGCATTGAGCAGGTGCTCGATCGCCAGGGCCAGGCGGAGTTCGGGCTCGATCATCCGCGCGCAGGCGAGCTTGTCGCCATCGCCGCGCCAGGCGCTTGGTTCACCTATTATTTTTGGCTCGACGATGCGCTGGCGCCGGATTACGCTCGAACAGTCGATATTCACCGCAAGCCGGGCTACGACCCCGCCGAGTTGGTCGTCAATCCAGAGCTGCATTGGCCCAAGCTGCGCGTGGCGCGGCGATTGGCGCGCAAGGCGCTTGGTTTTCGCTATCTTATGGATGTGATCGGGCTCGACGCGCGCGTGGTCAAAGGGAGCCACGGCCGTTTGCCCGCCGCCGGCCAAGAGACTCGAGAAGCGCCGGTTTTTATTTCGTCGGATCGGCGGATCGAACGCGATGCGTTCGCCATGACCGACGTCAAACATGCTTTGCTCGCATTGCAATTCTGAACGCCATGCCACCGTTTGTACTCAATCGCGCCGCGACGCGCGAGGTTGATCGTCGGGCCATTGAGGACTTTGGCATGTCGAGCCTGGTGCTCATGGAAAACGCCGGCCGCGGAGTCGCCGATCGACTCTGCCAACTCGGCGCTCACGGGCCGGTCGTGGTCTGTTGCGGCAAGGGCAACAACGGCGGCGACGGCTTCGTGTTGGCGCGTCATCTCGACCTGCGCGGCATCGAAACGCGCGTCCTACTCTGGGCCGAGCCGCACGACCTGACCGGCGATGCCGCGGCCAATTTTCACATCATCCAAACGATGGGGCTGGCGATCGACGTCTTCGGTCAGCGCCATGACGCCGTCGGGCTGGAAGAGCGTCTGCGAGGCGCCCAATGGATCGTCGACGCCCTGCTCGGCACCGGGGCGCGTGGCGAACCACGCTCTCCACTGGACGAAGTTATTGAACAACTCAACGCCGCCGCGGCGCCGAAACTGGCGATCGATCTGCCCAGCGGCCTCGATTGCGACACGGGCGAAGCCGCCATGCACACCGTGCGTGCCCGGCATACTTGCACGTTCGTCGCACTGAAGCCCGGCTTTCTCATGCCGGGGGCGGCGGCCTACACCGGCGAAGTTCATGTACACGACATTGGCGTGCCGTGCCGCTTGCTGGCCGCAAGCGGATTTGCCGACGAAAGTCATCGCGCAGAAGATTGAGGCGACGTTTCGCGTCGCGCGGTGAGCGAGTGGTATACCTCTTTTGGGTATAAAACCGACACGTTGTCGTTTTTGTACCCAAAAGAGGTATATGGCAGCCCTGGCCTGTAAAGGACGGCGGTGGTGGGCGATGCCCACCCTACAATTTAGAACGCGGCGCGATACACGCCCAAAATATCCTCCACCGTGGGAACACGCGGGTTGACGCGCACGATGCGCTTGATGCCAAACGCTTTCTCGGCAAGCAGCGGAAGCTGTTCGGCCACGACGCCCAAATCTTTGAGCCGCTCGGGAATGCCGATCGTCGCTTTCAAACGCTCCACCGCGGTGATCGCCCGCTGGGCGGCCTCTTGCTCGCTCAGCCCCGACGTGTCTTCGCCCAGCAAACTGGCGATTCGCGCAAACTGGGCCGGCCGAACGGATAAGTTGTAGCGCATGACGAACGGCAACAGCAGCCCGTTGCCGGCACCGTGCGAACAATGCACCGCGCCGCCCACCGGATACTCCATAGCATGCACCAAGGCCACGCCGACGTTGGAAAAACTCAGCGCGGCGATGGTCGCCGCCAAGGCCATTCCCTCGCGGGCCTCCAAATCGCCAGGCTCTTTCACGGCCTTCACCAGGTGCCGCCCGACGAGCTCGATCGCCTTTTCCGCCAGGCAATCGCCCAAGGGATGCCGTCCTTGATAAAGCGTTCGCTCGCCCTCCGGCAAGGGGAAGTCCTCGTTATCAACCGCGGTATAAGCCTCAATGGCGTGCGTCAAAGCGTCGATGCCGCTATCGGCCGTGACCTTAGCCGGGCAGCTTAGTGTGAGCAGCGGATCGACCACGGCCACGGCTGGCCGCAAATAGTTGCTCAGCACGCCAACCTTGATCTGATTGGCCGTGTCGGTTAGTACCGAGGCCGCCGTCACCTCGCTACCGGTGCCGGCCGTGGTTGGCACACAGATCAACGGCATGACCGGGCCGGGCACGCGGTCTTCGCCCACATAGTCGCGCGGGCCGCCACCATGGGCCAGCACCGCCGCCGCGATCTTCGCCAGGTCCATGTTGCTGCCGCCGCCCAAGCCCAGCAAACCATCGGGCTGAAACTCGCGTGCTTCCGCGACGCATTGTTCCACGAGATCGAGCGAAGGTTCCGGCTGCCCGCCCGCGAACACTTTGACGCTCACACCGGCCG
>DASVGM010000603.1:0-2739 GCA_036379555.1 Pirellulales bacterium
CCGCCATACGGCTCCAGGTCGCTGGCCGACAAGCCGTATTCAATCTGGCGGACGAGGTTGGAGGTGCCGTTGCTGCAACCGATGCTGACCGTGCCGCGATTGCCGGGCGACCCGATTCCTTGCGGAAAAAGGTTGCACTCCAAAATGCCGTCCGCTCCGGAGACGACGCAATGGTTCACGGGATCCCATGTCCAGACATCGCTGCCGGTGCCGAGCTGCAGCGCGTTCCATGTATCGCGATCGAGGGCGAACGGCAAAATCATCAGGTTGCCGCCGCTGCCGGGCGTACCCTGCACCACGAGGGGGGCTTTAAAGCCCTGGATGTTGCCGATGAACGCGGCCGTCGCGGAGGCGCTGGCCGCCTCGCCCGTCAGGCCGAAAATCCTGCTGAAAAAGGCCGGCACCAGGCCGTTGGTGTCGGATGAGCGGCGGACAGTGACTTGTACGGAGTTGAAGCTATTGCTGTCCGCCGACGTGTCAAGCGTCGCCCCCTGGCTGCCGGGATTGGCCATGTAGCCAATCACCACGTCGCTGGAGGACAGTGTTGGCGGCGCCGCGCAGACCGTGTTCAGGGCCGCGTATTGGGCGGCCGTGGTCGGAACATTGGCGATGTTGCCGGACAGGTTCACCGGCGTGCCGGGAGTGCCGTCGTATTGCAGTTTGATGCAGGCGGCCAACGCCGTGGCGTCGGCCGTGCGTTGCAGTTCCGTTTGGCTGTTCGCCAAATAGCCCAAATCAACGGCGAACGCCACCAGTCCGAGCAGGCCAATCATCAGAAAACACGCCAAGACGGCGATCGCGCCGCGTCGAGAACGATGTGAGTTGTAGTACCGCATGAGAATCAGTCCTGTGGATGAACGGTTTGTGGAGTGGTGACCTGGGCGATGAGCGTGCCGTCGGCGGCATACCAACGCACCGCGTTCAGGGTGAGCGAAGTCACCAGGTTGCTGGCGAAGCAGACGCCCGAGTTGTTCAGAGAAACATTGGGGTCATAACTGTTCAGGTTGGTCGCCGTCGTCATGGCCAACAGCGGGGAGGCGCTGTTGTCGAAGCCGCCCCAAGTGGCGGATTGGCCGTTCTTCACGGCGAACGAAAGCACGCCCTGATTGATCGACATGGTTTGCGTCCAGGTCACGGTTTCGTTGGGCTGCTGCATGACGCCGCTGACGGGGAAGTCGCCGACCACAATCGGCTGACTAGGGTTCCAGAGATGCATTTGCAGCCCGCCGGCCGCATAGCCCGGCTGGGTGTTGTAGTTGAGGTCGAAGGCGCAATAACCCTGGTCGGCACTGGCCGGCGCGATGACGCAGGTTAGTTGCGGACCATTGAGATTGGCGTCCGGCTGGTTGACAACCAGTTGCCAATCTTCTTCGACGCGCATTACGTCGGCGGCGGTGGCGGCGGAGGGAACCGCCGCGGCCAGACACGCCCAGAGGATGGCGCGCCAGGACAATCGCTGGCGCTGCGTGAATCGAAATCGCATGATGCTTGCTCCAAAGGTGAAAACAAAGCTCCAGCGGCCCATGTCGCTGGGGAGAAACGCTTGGCTTGGTGTGCCTGCGTCGGCCGGGCGGAGAAGGGAGCCTGGCCGTCCGAGCGCGGCGGTTTATCTCGGCCGACGCGAAAGGATGTGATTAACGTCAGCCAATAATAAACATAGGTCAAAAACGACCCTGGAGCAAATTAAGGCGACAAATTCAAGCACGCCCGGACCAGCTCTGCCGGCACTCCGCCGACCAACTCCACATGCCCCAGCCGCGAGGGAAGGATGAACCGCAAGCGGCCATGCTCCACCTTCTTGTCGTGCGACATGGCGCGCAACACGAGATCAGGATCGAGTTGCTCGGGCACGTCCAGCGGCAAGCCGAAGGCGGCCAGCAGCCGTTGTTGCCGCGCGGTGATTGAGGCGTCAATGCGGCCCAGCCGCTCGGCAAGCCGCGAGGCGCACAGCATGCCCATAGCCACCGCCTCGCCGTGCAACAATTGCGCATAGCCGGTCAAGGTTTCAAAAGCGTGACAGAAGGTGTGGCCATAGTTGAGCGCGGCCCGCTGACCGGTCTGCTCGCGCTCATCGGCCGCGACCACGCCGGCCTTTAACTGGCAACTCCGCGCGATCAAACGCCTGACGGCCGCCGGCTGGCGGGCGTTGATTTCGGCGACGTGCGCTTCGAGCCAGGCAAAAAAATCGGCGTCGAGAATCACGCCGTACTTCACCACTTCCGCCAATCCCGCGCGATACTCACGCGGCGGCAACGTGGCCAGAACGTCGGTGTCAATGACCACCGCCCGCGGCTGCCAGAACGCGCCGACCATGTTCTTGGCGCCGGGCAAATTGACGCCGACCTTGCCGCCAACCGAGCTATCGACCATCGCCAACAGCGTGGTCGGCACTTGCAAAAACGCCAGGCCGCGCGCGAACGAGGCGGCTACAAAGCCGGCCAAATCGCCCACGACGCCCCCGCCCACCGCCGCCACCAACGTCTTGCGATCGGCCCCCAGATCGAGCAGCTTGTCCCACAGATCCTGAGCGGTTTCGACGGATTTGCTCGTCTCGCCGGATTCGATTACCACCAGATCGACGTCGATTTGCCGCCGAGCGAGCGCCGCGGCGACGGCGGCGGCATGCGGCTCTTCCACGTGCTCGTCGGTGATGACCACGACGTGCGTCGTATGGCGGCCGGCGTGATCGACCACGCGCGAGAGCGTGCCCGTGCCGATCTCAATGGTATAACTGCGTTC
>DASVGM010000604.1:0-6560 GCA_036379555.1 Pirellulales bacterium
CCATCCTCCAGTCGCGTCGAATCCGTAAATTAAGTCTGGACAAGACGTTAGGAGAGCATCGAACACCCCAGGAGTACGTCATGCGTCTTATCAGCTATCAGTCGTCGGCCGGGCCGCGAATCGCCGCCCTGCGCGGAGAAAAATACGTCGATCTTGCCGCCGGCCTGCCTCAATCCATGCGCGAACTGCTGGCGCTGGGCGAAGCCGGCCTGCGCCGGGCCGCTGAAGCCGTCGCCGCGGGCCGCGAATTGCAGCCCGCCGAAATCCAAAAGCTCTTGGCCCCGGTACACGACGCGCGCAAGGTCATTTGCGTCGGCTTGAATTATGCCGACCACGCTCGCGAAAGCGGCGCCACGCCGCCCGACGAACCCGTCCTGTTCAACAAATTTCCCACGGCGCTGCGCGGCCACGGCGAGCCGATCATCTTGCCGCGCGTGAGCCACGAGGTCGATTATGAGGCGGAACTGGTCGTGGTGATCGGCCGCGGCGGACGGCACATCGCCCGCGAACAGGCGTTGGAACATGTGGCGGGTTATTGTCCGGGGCACGATGTTTCCGCCCGTGATTGGCAGTTGCGCAAGCCCGGCAAACAGTGGTTGCTGGGCAAAACCTTCGACACCTTCGCGCCCTGCGGCCCGGCGTTGGTAACGCGCGATGAAGCGCCCAATCCGGGCAAACTGGCGATTCGCATGCGACTCAACGGCGAAACGATGCAAGACTCCAACACCGATCAATTCATCTTTCCCGTTGAGGAGCTGATTGCCTACATCTCGCAGGTCTGCACGCTGGAGCCTGGCGATTTGATCTTCACGGGAACTCCGCCGGGTGTGGGTTTCGCCCGACAGCCGCCCCGTTTTCTCAAACCCGGCGACGTGGCCGAGGTGGAGATCGAAGGTTTGGGCGTCTTGCGAAATCCAGTGGCGGCCGAAGCGGGCTAAACGATGAAGCGACTTGCCACGGCAACCAAGGATTTGCCTCTTTGACTGATTCTTACCAGGCGGCGCTGGAATTCCTCTATGGCCGCATCGATTACGAACAGGCGACGGCGATGCCTTACGGCAGCCGTGAGCTTAAGCTTGACCGCATGCGCGAGTTGCTGCGCCGACTCGACGACCCGCAAAATCGGCTGCCCATCGTGCATGTCGCCGGCACCAAAGGCAAGGGTTCGACCGCGGCCATGATCGCCGCCGTGCTGACCGCCGCCGGCTACTCGACCGGGCTTTATACCTCGCCGCACCTCGACCGCTTGGAAGAGCGGTTCCGCGTTGATGGCCGGCTTTGCGGCGAGGAAGAACTGGCGGAGCTTACCGACCGTCTGCGGCCCGTCGTCGCCGAGATGGATCGCGAGGCGCACGCCGTCGGTGAAAGCGGTCCAACTTACTTTGAGTTGACAACGGCGCTCGGGTTGTTGCACTTTGTCGCGCGGCGGGTCGATGCCGCCGTGCTGGAGGTGGGGATGGGCGGCCGGCTCGATTCAACCAATGTCTGCCAGCCGCGCGTGACGGTCATCACCAGCATTAGCTTCGATCATACGAAACAGCTCGGCAATACGCTCCAGGCCATCGCCCGTGAAAAAGCGGGCATTGTCAAACCGGACATACCGTTGGTCAGCGGCGTCACCATTGAGGAGCCGCGCCGCGAGATCGAGCGAATCTGCCGGCAACGGTCGGCGCCGTTAATTCAGCTCGGGCGAGATTTCGACTTCTCGTATCATGCGCCTGCCGAGGTGGAAACGACGGTCGCTTGCCCTTCGATCGACTTTGTCTCTCATACGCAGGGCCGCGAGCAGTTTCAGCGTGCCGTGCAGGTGGGATTGTTGGGCGAGCACCAGGGCGCGAACGCCGCGGTGGCGTTGGCGGTGGTCGATCAACTGAGGTCGCAAGGCTGGTCGATTTCAGAAGCGGCGGCGCGCCGCGGCCTGGCGGAAGTGGCCTGGCCGGCCCGCATTGAAGTGGTGGCTCGGCGGCCGACGGTCATTCTCGACGCGGCGCACAACGTCGCTTCCATCGCCGCGCTGGTCAAAACGCTCGACGAAAGTTTTTCCTGCCGCGATCGGCTGCTGGTGTTCGCCACCACGCAAGAAAAACAGGTGGCCCAGATGCTGCGGTTGCTGCTGCCACGGTTCAATCGCGTGATCTTCACTCGCTATCAAAACAACCCTCGCGGCGTGCCGCCTGAAGAGTTGGCCGCGCTGGCGCTGAAAACAACCGGCACGGCGGCCGACGTCCGCGTCCATCCGGCCGCGGCCTGGCAGCGGGTGCATGAACTTGCCGCCGAGACCGATCTGGTTTGCGTCACGGGATCGTTTTTCATCGCCGCCGAGATGCGCGGCCAAATCGCGGCACGGCCACTGGGGTCATTGCAAATCGCCAGCGCCGTGCGCGCGCAGACAATCGGCTAAGTCACGGAACAAAACGCGTCGCGAACCGTTCAGAGGCTACCCGAAAACGCGGATTTTGCCGTGGTAGCGTATCGTGGGGCGGCTCGCCGAGCCGTCTTTTGCTTCCAGACGGGCCAGCGGCCCGCCCCACGGCGAGTTTTCGGATAGCCGTTCAGTGGCTTTGCGCGGTAAAAACCTCATCGCCCGGCTGGACGACGTATGGGCCCGCGACGATTTCGGCCCGGTCGCGCGCCAGCGAGTGCAAAATATAACCAACCAGAATTACTGGCCATTCGCTTCCTTTACCGAGGCCAAGTCTGGTGCGGCCCCCCGTTTATGAACAAACCGTAAAAAGCCGTTCGCGGAGCCGCAATAAATCGTCCGCCCCCTCCGAGGAATACTGTCGCCGTTTGCTCGCCATCTCCAGCAATCGCGCCGCGAGCGCGTCGCGCGCATACTTTACTCGCCTTTGGCAACTTGTTTGACCTTCGGTGGCAAGGCTACACTGTAGGCGGTCATCATCAAAGCAATCTCTTCACATGCCTACTTTTGTCACTCACTTGGAAAGCGCACTCGACGGCACGCCGTTGCCGGCCGATCGTGTGCAAACACTCCATCGCGACCGGCCGCTCTGGGTGCGCTACGATCTGGCGCGCGTCGCCCAGACCATGACCAAAGAGCTCGTCGCCTCGCGTCCGCCGACGCTTTGGCGCTATCGCGAGTTGCTCCCTCCCAATGACGACGCCAATATCGTCTCGCTGGGCGAAGGCATGACGCCGCTCATCGACTGCCCGCGGCTGGGGCGGCATTTTGGGCTGGACCGGCTGGCGATCAAGGATGAATCGCAGTTGCCCACCGGCAGCTTCAAAAGCCGCGGACTATGCATGGCCATTAGCATGGCCAAACAGTTTGGCGTCCGCCGCGTGGCCATCCCCACGGCGGGCAACGCCGGCGGGGCGATGGCCGCTTACGCCGCGCGGGCCGGCATGGAAGCCTATGTTTTCATGCCCGAAGACACACCGGCCATCAATCAATATGAATGCCACCTTGCCGGCGCCCGCACCTTTTTGGTGAACGGTCTGATCACCGACTGCGGCCGAATCGTGCGCGAAGGCAAAGAGCGACTTGATTGGTTCGACGTGTCCACGCTCAAGGAGCCTTATCGCATTGAGGGCAAGAAGACGATGGGGCTGGAACTGGCCGAGCAATGCGATTGGCGTTTGCCCGACGTGATTCTTTACCCGACCGGCGGCGGCACCGGGCTGATCGGCATGTGCAAGGCGTTTGATGAATTGGCGGCGTTGGGCTGGCTGGCTGATGACCGGCGGCCGCGCATGGTTTCGGTGCAATCGGACGGCTGCGCGCCGATCGTGCGGGCTTTTGAGTCGGGCCAGCGATTCGCCGAACCTTTTTCGCCGGCCGCGACCATCGCCAGCGGCATTCGCGTGCCGGCGGCCGTGGGCGACTTTATGATTCTCGACGCCGTGCGCGCCAGCGGCGGTTTGGCCGTGGCCGTGGATGAAACGCGGATTCGCGAGTGGATGGGGCTGGGCACGCGGCTGGAAGGCATTTCGATTTGTCCCGAATCAGCCGCTTGCATCGGAGCGCTTGAGCGGCTTGCCGCCACAGGCTGGATCAAACCCGACGAGCAGGTTGTGATTTACAACACCGGCGCCGCGCAGAAATATCCCGAAGCGATGCGTGTCGATCTGCCGCGGCTCGACAAAGACCAACCGATCGACTGGCGCGGCATTGCGAGCTAAGCTCAAGTATAAATCCTATGCGAAAACTCCGGTTCGGTCGCGACGGCGAGAGCGTGTGGCGGGCTTGGCCTGCGCAAAATGCCCGATTTTGATACGTTAACGAATTGAGATCCCGTGCCGGATTTATTCCGCACCGCCACCGCCGGGCTTGCCCCGGTGGGAGCGCTGACTGACCGGCTAGAACGAACGCCCCGATTGATTCTCTCTGTCTTCGCGTTGCATCCGCGGCCTTCGGCGGCGGATGCAACGCGAAAACGGGGCGCGTTCGGCGCCGTACATCTAGCCCGTCAGTCATCGCTCGACGGGGGCAAGCCCCGATCGTGGCGGAATAAATCTAGTATCAGGCAAGTCGGTTTGTAAAAGAAAACATCATGCGAACACAAGTGAAAAAACTGACTGCGGCCGCCTTGGCCGCGGTTTGTCTGCCATTCGTCGGCACCGTCTGCCTGGCCGACGATGAGATTGAAAAACATCTCGCCAGCGAGCTGCTGTCGACGCAAGCGGCTTTCAAGGAGATGTCGGCCTTTTGCCTGACGAAAGTTTCGCCCCTGCCGGCCTTCGAGAAGCCGGCCGATTGGCAGGCCCATGCCGACCGCCTGCGGCGGCGCGTTCTCGATGAAATCGTCCTACGCGGCGAAGGGCAAGCGTGGAACAATGCCAAGACCAGAGTGGAGTGGCTCGATACGATCGAGGGCGGGCCGGGATACCGCATTCGCAAGCTGCGGTATGAGGCTTTGCCCGGTTTCTGGATTCCGGCGCTCCTTTATGAACCCGAAAAGCTCTCCGGCCGCGTGCCGGTGACTCTGCATCCCAATGGCCACACGTCCGAAGGAAACGCGTACGCCCCCAAGCAAATTCGCTGCATCAATTTAGCCAAGCGGGGCATGCTGGCCCTGAGCACCGAGTTTATCGGCATGGGGCAGCTTGGCCGCTTAGGCTACACCCACTATCGAATGAACCAACTCGATCTCTGCGGCACGAGCGGAGTCGCGCCGTTTTATCTGGCGCTGAAACGCGCTGTCGATCTGCTGCTGGCCTTGCCTCAAGCTGACCCTGAACGCATGGCGGTGGCCGGGCTTTCGGGCGGCGGTTGGCAGACGATTCTCATCAGCGCGCTCGATGAACGTGTGACGCTGGCCAATCCGGTGGCGGGATACTCGGGGCTGGGCGACCGGGCGGTGCATCCCGGCGACGTCGGCGACTCGGAGCAACTTCCCACCGATCTTGGCCTGGTCGCCGACTATACGACGCTCACCGCCATGCGGGCGCCGCGGCCGACGCTGCTCACCTACAACGCCCAGGACGATTGTTGTTTTACCGCGGGTTGGGCGCTGCCCACGCTACGAGACGCCGCGCAGCCGATCTATCGACTCTTCCAGCGCGAGAACGCGCTGCGCTGGCACGTCAACCACGATCCGGGAACGCATAACTTTCTCCGCGACAATCGCGAGGCGTTTTATCAGGCGCTGGGCGACTTTTTTTACCCGGACGACAAAGGCTTTTCGCGCACGGACATTCCCAGCGAAGGCGAGGTCAAAACGGCGGAACAACTGCGCGTGCCGTTGCCCGAACCAAGCGAAGATTTCCACACGCTGGCGCTGCGGCTTAGCCGAGCCTTGCCGCGCCGCGAGTGGCGCATGCCCGATCAGGCGGAGGCGGCTCGCCGGCGGCTGGGCGAACTGGTGCGGACCACGCGCTATAACGTGGCTGGCGAACAAGTGAGCCAAGAAAAAATGGGCGACGTTCTGGTGCGGCGTTGGCGCTTGCGGATGGGCGACGCTTGGACCGTTCCGGCGGTGGAATTTGAACCGAGCGATCCGCGCGGCGTGACCATCATCGCCGCGGATGACGGACGCAAGTCGCTGGCGGAGGAAGTCCGGCGTCGGCTGGCGCGGCGCGAGCGCGTGATCGCGCTGGACCCGTTTGATTTTGGCGAGTCCATAGCGTGGCCGGGAGTTCATTATCCGTTGTTGGTGGCGGCCTTGGGCGAGCGGCCGCTGGGGATTGAGGCCGCGCAGCTCGCCGCCGCCGTCGGCTGGGGTCGAGAACGTCAGCCGCGGGGCGAGGCGACGCTGGCCGCCGTGGGGCCGCGTACGGCGCTGGCCGCCTGCATCGCCAGCGCGTTGGGCGGCGGCGCCGATGGCCTGGAATTGCTGCGGCCGTTGGCGTCGTTGCGGCAGTTGATTGACGACGACCGCGATGCGAACCTGTGGCCCGATGTGTTTTGCTTTGGGTTACTGGAAGAATTTGAGATGAAAACCATCCTCGCGCTGGTGACCGCGCGCGAGATAACCATCCGCGGCGCCGAGGGTCGCCTGCGCGTGGCCTTTGCCGACTTGGCCGCATCCGTCCGCGCCGCGGGCAAGTCGTTCAAGTTGGACGAAGACTGAGCGCTCGCAGCTACGAGCCCGGCACCC
>DASVGM010000605.1:0-4008 GCA_036379555.1 Pirellulales bacterium
GCTATAAGGAATATACCGACCGTCTGCAACAACTCCGCACGCAGGTGGCCGGCGTTGACTGGCGACGTCTTGGCGAGCGGCTGGCCGAGTTGGAAGGCGAGCTGGCTCAACTGGCGACCGGCCGCGACGCGGCGTTGGCCGAGGCCGAGCAACTTGAAGCGCAGGCGCTGGCGATCGACGGCCAGCTCGACGCCACGCTCGCCGCGCAGCGGGCGTGCGAAGCGCGCTCGGCGGACAACCGCGAGCGTATCGCCGCGCGTGAAGCCAGCGTGGAAGAACAACGCGACCAGACGGGCGAATGCGAGGCGGAAGAGACACGTCTTTTGCGGCAACTCGCCGCCATGCGCGTGCGCGCCGGCGACCTGGAGCAGCAGCTTGCCGAAAACGCCGCGGCCGCGGCGGCCGCGCGCCATCAGCACGACGAACGGCTCGATGCCCAGAGCGCCGCCGAGCAAAACCTCGCGCGCGTCACCGGCGAGCACGATCAGCTCCGCGCCGAATATGAAAGCAGTCGCTCCGCATCGCTGGAGGCCTTGCGCACGGTGGCGGCCCTGGAGACGGAAGCGACTTCGCTGGTGGTGGGGCGCGACGCGGCCCAGGCCGCCTTGGAACAACGCACCGCCCAGCGCGGCGATGTGGCGACGGCGCATCGGCAATCGCAAGAGGAAGCCCAACGCCTGGCGGCCCACTCGGGCGAGTTGGCGACTGCCGCGGAAGAGAGTCTAGCGGCGTTGCTGGCGGCGCAAGAACGGCTGGCCGAAGCGCAAGCGCAATTGAAGGCCGCGGCGCTCAAGCTGGCGCAATTGCGCGAGCGGCACAGCGCCGCGGCGGAACGCGCCTCGTTGTTGCAAGAGCTGGAAGCACGCCAGGAAGGGCTGAACGCCGCCGCCAGAGAAGTGTTGGCCATGATTCGCAGCCGACAAGACGGCCCGCTGCGCGCGGTGCGCGGCATGTTGGCCGACCTGTTGCAGGTTCCGGTGGAAATGGCCCCGGCCGTTGAAGCCGCGCTCGGCGACAAGACGCAGGCGTTTGTCGTTGAACCGGACGCGGCTTTTACGCAATGGTCCGAAAACCAATCGTCACGCTTGCCCGGACGAATCACGTTTGTGCCGCTGACAGGTTCCGCGCCGGCGGAGCATGGCGCCGATGCCACCGCCTGGGAAGTGTTGCCCGGCGTGCATGGACGCGCGGACCGCTTTGTCGAGACTCCCCCGGAGCTGACGGCTTTGCTGCGGCGGTTGTTGAGCGGCACGTGGATTGTGGAGAATCTTACCATTGCCTTGGAACTGGCAAGCGGCGCGGGGGCCGGCTTCAGTTTTGTGACGTTGAACGGAGAATGGGTGGGCGCCGACGGCACGCTGGCCATTGGACCGCGGCAGGCCGCCGCCGGAATTATTTCGCGGCGCAGCGAATTGCGAACCTTGAAGCAACAAACGGCCGACCTGGCCGCCGCCGTGGCGGCGGCGCAGGCGCAGGTGGAGGCCATCGAGCGGCGCATCGCCGACGAGAAATCGCGTGAAGAGGAGCTTGCCGCCGCACGCGAGCGGGCCGCCGCGGCGTTGAGCGAGCACAAACTGAAATCGAACGCCGCCGAGGCGCGGCAAGCGCAGTTGAGCGATCAGCTTGCACGGTTGGCGGCCGAATGCGATGAACAAGAGCGCAAGGCCCGCGCGACCGCGCAGTCGTTGGAGACGACGCGCGAGAAGCTGACCGGGGCCAAAGCCCGGTTGAGCGAACTGGAGAAGGTTTCGCAAGCGGTGCGGCAGCGCGTGCGGCAGGCCGACGAGCGATCGCAACAGGCGCAGCGGCAGGCGACGGCCGCCAAGGTGGAAGTTGCCAAAAGCGAAGAGCGGTTGGCGAGTCTCGACACACAGCTCGCGCAACTGCAACGCGATCAGCGCGAAAGGCGGCGCAGCGTCGATGAATGCCGGCAGCAATTGGAGCGCGCGCGGCGGCGGCGGCGGCAGGCCGAGAGCGTGGTGCTGACGGCCGAGAGCGATCTGGCCGAAGGCTATTTGCGGCGCGAGACGCTGGCGGCCGAAGTCGCCGAACTGGCCGCGCGGCATGAAGCTCAGCGCGCGACGCGCGGCGAGCTGCAAACGGCCGCTCAAAGCGCGCAGGCGCAGGCGCGGACGCTGGAGCAGCAGCGCCATGCGCGCGACCTGGGGGCAAACGAGGTGCGCCATGAACGCACCACGCTGGCGGCGCGGTTGAAAGAAGACTATCAGATCGAGCTGGCCGAATTGGCGGCCGATCTTTCGCTCGACGAACAACGCCAGCGCGACGAAGTCGATCTGGAAATCGCCGATCTGCGGCGCAAGATCAACCATATCGGCATGGTCAACCTCGACGCCTTGGCCGAGTTAGAGGAGTTGGAGGCCCGGCACGCCGCGCTTTCGGGCCAGTTCAACGATTTAACCAAGGCCAAGGATTCGCTCGCCCAGATCATCGGCAAGATCAACGCCGACACGCGGCGGCTGTTCGTCGAAACTTTGCAAGCGGTGACGACGAATTTTCAGTCGTTGTTCCGCAAGCTGTTTGGCGGTGGGCAAGCCGACGTGGTGTTGGAAGAGGGCGTCGACGTGCTGGACAGCGGCATTGAGATTGTGGCCCGGCCGCCCGGCAAGGAGCTGCGCAACATCTCGCTCTTGAGCGGCGGCGAGAAGACGCTCACCTGCGTGGCCTTGTTGATGGCGATTTTTCAATATCGGCCCAGCCCGTTTTGCGTGCTCGACGAGGTGGACGCGGCGCTCGACGAGGCGAACATCGAGCGGTTCGTCGGCGTGCTGAGCGAGTTTTTGGCTTGGACGCAGTTCATCGTCATCACGCACTCAAAAAAAACCATGACCTGCGCCAGCACGTTGTATGGCGTGACGATGGAGGAATCGGGCGTTTCCAAGCGCGTCTCGGTGCGCTTTGACGACGTCAGCGAGGACGGCGAGATTCAGCCCTCGGCGCGTATTCGCGAGAGCGCGTAATGCAGCGTATGGCTTGCCATCTTGGCCTGGGGGCTACGTCGTTCGCACACTTTTACCGAAAGAGGGGGTTGCGGGTATGACACCTCAAGAATTTGTCGTCAAGTGGAAGCAAGCCAACCTTTCGGAGCGCAGCGCTTGCCAGCAACATTTTCTCGACCTTTGCGATGTGTTGGGCCAGCCCAAGCCGGCGGCGGCCGACCCCGACGGCGCGTTTTATACCTTTGAACGCGGCGTCAACAAAACAGGTGGCGGCAAGGGCTGGGCCGATGTCTGGTTCCGCGGCCATTTCGGTTGGGAATACAAAGGCAAGCACAAAGACCTGGCGGCCGCCTACGCCCAGCTTCTCTTGTACCGCGAAGCGCTCGAAAACCCGCCCCTGTTGGTCGTTTGCGATCTCGACCGCTTCGAGATTCACACCAACTTCACCGGCACGGCCAAGCGCGTTTACGCCTTTGACCTTGACCACCTTGCCGAACCGGAAAACCTCGACACGCTCCGCAAACTGTTCACCGCTCCCGACGCCTTGCGGCCGGGCCAAACCACGGAAAGCGTCACGCGGCAAGCGGCCGAACGCTTTGGCCTCTTGGCCGACGGCATGCGCGTGCGCGGCATCGTCGCGCAACAAGCCGCCCACTTTTTGATGAAGCTGATGTTCTGCATGTTCGCCGAAGACATCGGCCTGTTGGGCACGGCCGACCAACGCTTGTTCAAAAGGGTGCTGGCCAACTCGCGCGACAACCCGCCGCGGCTCGCCGAACACTTGCGCTTGCTCTTTCAAGCGATGGCCACGGGCGGCTACTTTGGGGCCGACACCATTTTGCACTTCAACGGCGGCCTGTTCGCCGACGCCGACGTGATTGAGCTGCGGCCCGACGAAATCAAAGAGCTGATTCTGGTCAACGAATACGACTGGGCCAGCGTCGAACCGTCGATTTTTGGCACGTTGTTCGAGCGCACGCTCGACCCCGCCAAACGGTCGCAAATCGGCGCGCATTACACCAGCCGCGAAGACATTTTGACGTTGCTGGAA
>DASVGM010000606.1:0-3245 GCA_036379555.1 Pirellulales bacterium
CGGCCAGCACCGCCGTGCTCAACGCGCAATTTGGCTTGGGTTGGCCGGTGTGGGGGCCGGCCCTCTTTGCCGCCGTCATGGTGGCGGCCATCGTCGCGTTGCACTGGCTGACGGAGCATAGCGGCTGGGAATTCGTGGCGATGCTGACCGTTCCGTTGGCCCTCGGCCTGTGGTTCAAAGCGCGTTATGGCGCCGTGTTTTCCACGCCTGAATTCTTTTGGCGGCAGATCATGCCGGCGGAAGGCGCCACGCTCGCGGGCATCGCTCTGCTGGCTTACGCGGTGGCGGTCTATGGCGTGGCGCGGAACCGGCGCGGCGTGCCGCTGCCGTCGCTCGGACTGATCGCCTGGCTCGAGCGGCTGCTTGATTCGGCGCCGTACCGCGACGGCCGGTTTCGCTCGCCGGCGGCCGCGCAGTTTTGGTTTGAATGGCGAAGAAAGGGGATCGTGACGCCGGCCGCCACCGCGCTGGGCTTGATCTTGGGGCTGGCCCTCTGGCTGATCGCCAGCCGAGATTCGCAGGCGTTGCTCGCGGGACTGATCGCCGGCGGCGGCCTACTGTCGGTCGCCGCGCTGGTTGGCGGGCTGGCAATGGGTAACTGCGGCCCAACCGACGCCGACTACGGCATGGCCGGCTTTCTGGCGACGCGGCCGCTGACGAATACCGGCATGTCGCGAGCGATTCTGACGGTCTCTTTGCTTGGCGTCGCGCTGGCCTGGCTGCTCTGGGCGCTGGCGATCGCGTTGTTTTTCGCGCTGCACGCCTTTTTGGGCGTGGCGGCGCCGCTCTGGCCCGGCACGCTCGGCTGGTGGTTTTTCCCGGCGGCCTTCGTCGGCGCGTGGGCGACGCTCGGTTCGATGACCACCGTTGGGCTGTTGGGACATGCGCGGCTGTTCGTCTATCTCGTCAGCGGTTTGCTCGGCGGCCTCACCCTATTGCAGGCGGCGATGAAATTCACACTGACTCTCGCGCAGCAGCGAACCTGCTGGGAAGTCGTGGTCGCGAGCGGCGCCGTGGCTCTCACCCTGGCGTCGGGCTGGGCGTTCGCGGCCGCGCGGCGCCGCAAGCTGATTGGCTGGACGACGATCTACGTGGCGGCGAGCCTTTGGCTGGCGCTTGCCGGCCTGGTGGCCGCGACCAACATGATGCACGCGCGCGAGCGCCATGCTCTGTTCGCCGCGCTCGTGGCCGCTGGCGCGTTGGCGGTGGCGCCGCTGGCGACCGCGCCCTTGGCCCTGGCGTACAACCGGCAGCGATGACGATAACCTTGGCCTTCAATGCGGCGGGTTGACCCAGGCGCGCAGCGGCTTGCCCGCCAAGCCCAGCAGCAGGTTGTCGGCGCAAATCTCGGCCATGCCATCGCGGCTGGAGACCGTGGCGCTGGCAATGTGCGGCGCCACAACGACGTTGGGCAACTGTAAAAGCGGATCGTCCGGGGCGGGCGGTTCGGGATCGGTCACGTCTAAACCGGCCGCGAAAAGATCGCCGTTTTTCAAGGCCTGATAAAGATCGGCTTGCACGTGCAGCGGCCCGCGCGCGCTGTTCACAAACACCGCGGTCGGCTTCATCTTCTTAAAGGCGGCGGCGTTGAACATGCCTTGCGTGGCAGGGTTCAGATCGGCATGCACCGAAATGAAATCCGCTGCGGCCAGCAACGTGTCAAAATCGACTTGCCGCGCGTCAAAGTCGCTCTCGGCGGCTTCGTTGCGGTAGCGGTCGAAATAGATGACGCGCATATCCCAGCCGCCAAAGCATTTTTTCGCCATCGCATAACCGATGCGCCCCATGCCCACGATGCCCAGCGTTTTGCCGTAAAGATCCTGGCCAATGTGTCCCAAGGGTTCCCAGGTTTTCCATTTGCCGTCCAAGACGTAGCGGTGCCCCGCCACGACATGCCGCGCCGCGGAAATCAACAGGGCGAACGCCATGTCGGCGGTGGCCTCGGTGAGCACGCCCGGCGTGTTGCCCACGCGAATGCCGCGCCGTGTCGCCTCCGCCACATCGACATTGTTGAAACCGACGGCGTAGTTGCTGACGACTTTCAGTTGCGGGCCGGCCGCGTCCATCAGTTCCGCATCGACCTTGTCGGTCAAGAGCGTCACCACGCCATCGCACTGGCGTACTTTGTCGAGCAGGGTCGGGCGTGGCGGGGGCAACGGGTCGGGCCAGATTTCGGCCTCGCATTCGGCCGCGATGCGATCGAGGCCGGCCGCGGGAAGCCGGCGACTTACAAAAACTCTCGGTTTGGGCATGGCTGTGTTTTGTCGAAGCTGGATCCTTGCGATTCGTTTGGCTGCGCGTGGCGGGCAGGTCAGAGGCTATCCGAAAACTCGCCGTGGGGCGGGCCGCCGGCCCGTCTGGAAGCGAAAGACGGCTCGGCGAGCCGCCCCACGAGCCGATCAGACCACTATAACTGATTCTGGCGGCGTCAGAAACGCCACCGGGCCTAAAGCCGTATGCGCCGGCGGACGGCCAGCGTAGAATAAGCCGCTATGAACCAGCAATCACCCGCACCGCACGCACCGCCCCCACCACCACCCCCGCCGCCGCCGCGCCGCTTCAGCCCTCTGCGATGGGTTGCCCGGCTGTTGACCAGTTTGAGTTTAAGCGCGCTGGTGGTGTTGGGACTGGTGCTCATCGGCTTTAGCGGCATTTTCTCGCTCACCGGCGACGACACTTTGCGCGAGCACTATCACTCACTCGCGCGCGACGCCACCGATAAAATCGCCGTGATTACGCTGGAAGGAACGATTCTGGACGGCGATGGTTTTGTCAAACGCCAAATCGACCACGTGCGCGACGACAAAGACGTGAAGGCCATCGTGCTGCGTGTCAACTCGCCGGGCGGCACCGTCAGCGGCAGCGATTTCATTTATCATCATCTCAAAAAGCTGGTGGCCGACCGCAAACTGCCGCTGGTGGTGAGCATGGGCGGCATCGCGGCCAGCGGCGGATACTATGTGTCGATGGCCGTGGGCGCTGAGAAAGATGTGATTTTCGCCGAACCCACCACCTGGACCGGTTCCATCGGCGTCGTCATTCCCCATTACGACGTCTCAGGGTTGCTGCAAAAGCTTGAAGTCTCGGAAGACTCGATCAAGAGCCATCGCTTGAAGCAAATGGGCAACCCCACGCGTCCGATGACGGAAGAAGAACGCGAAATTTTTCAGGCACTGGTCAACGACAGCTTTGGGCGATTCAAGGAAATCGTCAAGTCGGGCCGGCCGGGTCTGGCTGGCGACGAG
>DASVGM010000607.1:0-3681 GCA_036379555.1 Pirellulales bacterium
CCGTTCGGCGGCCACCCGAGCGCCGTCGAGCAGCGTCTCGCGGTTGAGGATGTTGTAACGCGGAATCTCCGCCTCCGAGACCTTGGATTGCGAGCAATAGGAGCAGTCTTCAGGGCAGAGGCCGCTTTTGGCGTTCATCAAAAAATAAAGCTGCACCGTGTTGCCAAAATAATGCCGCCGGACGCGAAAGCCGGCGGCGAGCAAGTCGGGCAGTTCGGCGTCGGGAGCGGCGAGTATCGCCAGGGCGGCGGCGCGGTCGAGCGGTTGGCCGGCCAAAACATCTTCAGCCAACTGCCGCCAACGGTCCTGGGCCGGCGAGTTTTGGGTGTCCATCGTGAGCATGTTCGGTTTCCTTTGCTGTGATACGGCCTTTCAGTATGCCCCAAGCGTGGTCGCCGGCAAAGCCCGGATTATTCACCGGCCGGCAGCCGACTTCGTGAGAAGCCGGGCCGTGGCATGGGTTTACGGCCAGAATTCTCACGAATTCAGCTACACACACTGTCATGCGCTCTCCGGCGTCGGTGCGCAATGCGGGTTGAGGCCGGCTAATCCGGTTTGCCCAGCGGCAGGGGCACGTCGCGAAAGACAATTTCCAGCGCGCGCCGCGAGCGGATCCGCGGGTAACGAAAACACAACCGCCGCGGGGCGCCGTTCGTCGCGTCGCCGGCGAAGCTCACCTTGATCGCCGCGCCGCGATCCGACGCCGTGTTTGTTTGGCCCAACTTGCGATAGGGGCGGCCTTGGGCGTCGTACAATTCCAGTTCGTTTTCATAAAAGAAAAGATCGGCCGGATCGGAAACGACAGCGTCCGAGGTCAATCGCAACGTCAGTTCGCAGCGCGGCCCCGCCGCCACCTGCATCGCCTCAATGGCCAACTCCATGTTGTCTTGAAAGCGCGGCGCCGTGCTATCCAGTTCATCGATCTCCAAACAGGCCATGTCGCCCACCGCGATCAGTTCCCACCTCAAGCGCAACGTGCTGAGCGAAGCCGCCGACACGGCGGGCGGCTGGATGCGCACGTTCATCGAAACTTGCCGCGTCGCTGGTCCGGCGATGTTCCAACCGCTGGCGGTCGATTGTCCTTGCAGCCGGGCGCCGGTGCTGGTGATCGCTTCGATCACTTCCGGTTGCAAGCGATAGGCGACCAGTCGAAAGCGATCTTCCCAAATCGCTTGCAAATCAAATTGGAAAGAATGCGTTTTTTCCGACAAGTGCTGATCGTAATCCAGCTCTTCGCTGAACAGCCGCCGAGCGCGATTGATTTGGGCTTTCACCGGGCCGCTATAGGCCACCGGGTGCTTGCCGGCCGGGCCGGCGACCACCACCAGGCCCGGATAGCGCGTGTCGAAATGCGGTCGCACGCGGTTGCCGCTTTGGCGGCAGAGTCGATCCACCGCCTGCCAAAAGGGCGCGGACGAGCATTGCAGATCGACCGGCGCATCTTTGAACGCGCCATACTCGTCGCCCACCAGGAGCCGATTGCCCGATTGCCGCGAAATGCCGGCCAGCGCCTCACCGGCCGCGATCTGGCGCCAATCGCAATCGACGCGGGCGGCGCTCCACAGTTCGTCTTCGCTCAGTTTGCGGAGCAACTGTTTGGCGCGCAAACGCACTTCAGGATCGTCGCTTTCCGCCGCCGCGGTCAGTTGCCTGCGCGCCGCGACGGAAAGTTGGGAAAGCTCCTCACTGGCCAAAACGCGGTCGGCGTAGGATCCGCTGGCCAAACGCTCGATGAGTCGAGCCACGCGTGGTTGATTGTCGGCTTCGTCAGCCGGCAGCGTCATAGGCCAAAGGGCCGTGCAGGCCATGAATGCGAGAGAACAAAGCGAGCGAGAGACCATGTTAGGCCCTCAAGAGGATCCTTCCTTGGCCGCGTCGAACCGCGGCGTTTGTTTCGCGTCTGCTTATAGCAGACGCTCATCCGCCGTGTGTCGCTGGTCGTGCAAAGAGGTTGTTGGCGGACGGGCTCATCCTGAGCCCGGACTTTCACGGGCCGGAGAATAGAGCATCCATCAGCCGCTGTCAATCTCACTCGCCGCCACGAACGATTCGACGATTCGACGATTGAACTATGTCAAGCGGCCGCTTCAGCCGATTGCCAAGCTCCGCCCGCTATGCGATGTTGGATAAAGCGTTTCCGCGGCAGTTTGCTGGCGCTGCCTTCGCTCTCATGGTGCGATTCCGATGAATAGAAAAATGGCTTTGATCGATGCGCCGCCCGCCCAGGCGCGAGTAGCCGAAACACGGCGGCATTTTTTTCAGCACTGCGCCATGGGGCTGGGCGCGCTGGCCCTGGCCGAACTGTTCCGCGGCGCAGACCGCTCGGCCGGCGCCGCCGTGCCGGCCGCCGCCCCCTTGGCCCCCAAGCCGGCCCACTTCGCCGCCAAGGCGAAACGCGTGATTTATCTGTTCATGGCCGGCGGGCCAAGCCAGTTGGAATTGTTCGACTATAAGCCGAAGCTCATCGAGCTGGATGGCCAAGTCGTGCCCGAATCTTATGTCAAGAACAAGCGGTTCGCGTTCATCAAAGGCGACGCGCGGTTGTTGGGCACGCGGCGCAAGTTCGCGCGTCATGGTCGGTGCGGAGCGGAAGTGAGCGAGTTGCTGCCGGGCTTGGCCTCCATTGCCGACGACGTGGCCATCGTTCGCAGCATGGCGACGGACGTGTTCAATCACGGCCCGGCCAAGCTGTTCGCCAACACGGGCGTGTCGCGCTTTGGCTTGCCCAGCATGGGCGCCTGGGTAACGTATGGCATCGGCAGCGAGTCGCAAGATTTGCCGGGGTTTGTCGTGTTGCAATCGGGTCCGCGCGGCCCGCGTGGCGGAGCGCCGCTATGGGGCAGCGGCTTCTTGCCGACAAGCTACCAAGGCGTGCCGCTCTTGCAAGGCCCCGAGCCGATTTTGAACCTGGCCAGCCCGGCGGGCTTCGACCACGGGCGGCAAGCCGATTTTTACGCGGCGGTCAAAGAGCTGAACGCTCAGCGGCTCGATACCGTGGGCGACCCGGAGATCGCCACGCGCATCGCCGCTTATGAGATGGCCTGGCGCATGCAAGCGAGCGCCCCGGAACTGATGGATTTTTCGGGCGAAACGGCCGCGACGCTTTCCGCCTACGGCGCCGAGCCGGGCAAGCCGTCGTTCGCCAACAACTGTTTGCTGGCGCGGCGGCTGGTGGAGCGCGGCGTGCGCTTCGTGCAGCTTTATCACACCGATTGGGACCATCACGGCAACGGCGACACGCACCTGGGCAAGCCGCTCGACGATCGTTGCCGCGAGACCGACGGCCCCGCCGCCGCGCTGGTCAAAGACCTCAAGGCCCGCGGCCTGCTCGACGAGACGCTGGTGATTTGGGGCGGCGAGTTCGGCCGCACGCCCATGGGCGAGCCACGCGACCAGATCGGCCGCGATCATCATATTGACGGCTACAGCCTTTGGCTCGCCGGGGGCGGCATCAAACCCGGCCAAACAATCGGCGCCACCGACGAACTGGGCTTTTACGCGGTGGAAGACCGCGTTCACGTTCATGACCTGCAAGCCACCATTTTACATCTGCTGGGACTCGACCATACGCGTCTTACCTTTCGTTTTCAGGGCCGCGACTTCCGCCTCACTGACGTTGACGGCCAGGTCGTAGCCAAACTTGTCTGATGTCCGACCCTGTTTTTCCTTCGCAACCGCTTG
>DASVGM010000608.1:0-2015 GCA_036379555.1 Pirellulales bacterium
GATCCACTTGCGCGATGACTCGTTCAAGTCGTTCCGCATCGCTTGGAACGTGCTTTGCGGAATTCCGTTTTTGATGCCGTCGTTTTTGTATTACACGCACCTGGCTCACCATGCGCGCAAGCACTATGGCACTCCAGACGACGGCGAGTACCTTCCCTTGGCAACTCAGCCGCGTCGTGAAATCTTAAAATACATGGTGCAGCCGTTCGTGATGCCGATTTTGTTCGCGTTGCGGTTTTTGGCGCTGGTGCCGCTGGCCTGGGCCAGCCCGCGCTTGCGGCGTTGGGTGCATGAGCGCGCGTCGAGCATGGTCATGGATCCGGCCTATGTGCGTCCGCTGCCGAACCGCCGGGAGTTGCGCGTCTGGCGTTTGCAGGAGACCTGCTGTTTTTTCTATGCCTTGGCGATGGCCGTGCAGTTTTCGATTGGCATGCTGCCGCTCAGTCTGCTGGGGCACGTCTATCTGACGGCGGTCGTGATTTTGCTGTTGAACAACGTGCGCACCTTGGGCGCGCACCGCTTCCGCCATCGAGGCGAGCCATTGACGTTTGTAGATCAATTGCTCGATTCCATCAACTATCCGCATTGGCCGCTGTTGGGCGAGCTTTGGGCGCCGGTCGGGCTGCGATTTCACGCGCTGCACCATTTGTTTCCGTCTCTGCCCTATCACAACCTGGCCACCGCCCATTGCCGCTTAATGGAACATTTGCCGAAAGAGTCTCCCTATCGCCGGACGGAAAGCGAGAGCTTGCTGGCCAGCATCCGTGAGCTGTGGCGCAACGCCGGCAACTCGACGGATGATGGGCCATCTTGGCGCGACCGGCCTTGCGACAGTAACGTGCCGGCGAACGTGGCGTGAAATCAACTCACCGCGGCGACCGCGGCCAGTCGCTGCTCCGTCGCAGTCGTTCCGCCCAGCGGCAAACGCACCTCAAACATCGCCCCTTGGCCCGGCGCGCTCTCCACGCGAATCGCGCCGCCATGATTGGCGACAATCGATCGGCAAATGCTCAGCCCCAGGCCGTTGCCGCAGACTTCCCGCCGCCGCGATTTATCGCCCCGGTAGAAGCGCTCGAACACGTGCGGAATATCTTCGGGCGAAATCCCGTGGCCGGTATCGCTTACCTTCAAGACCGCCTCGCCCCGCCGCGCGTCGCAATCGAGCAAGACGGAAACGCGCCCGCCCGGCGGAGTGAACTTGAGGCTATTGTCGATCAGATTGTTGACGACCTGTCGCAAGCGCACCATATCGCCGAGGACGACGACCGCGCCGTTGGGGTTGGAAAGCAGTTCCAGATCGCGTTCTTCGGCCGCGCCGCGAAACATCTCCAGCGAACTGGCCACCACCTGGTCGAGCCGCACCGGCACTCGCTCCGTGCGGCGGTCGCCGCTATCGTGCTCGGCCAGCAGCAGAAGTTGGTTGACCAGCGTGCCCAAGCGGCTGCATTCATCGACAATTTCGCAGAGCAGCTCCTGATACTCCTGCTGCGAACGCGGAGCGTTGAGGGCCACATCGACCGCGCTTTGAATGGCGGCCAGCGGCGAGCGCAACTCGTGCGCGGCGTTGGCCACAAACTCGCGGTTGCGGTCGAGATAATCGGCAATCAGGTCGAGAAAGTGATTGATGGTGATTGAGAGTTGGTCGAGTTGATCGCCGGTTTGGCGAATGGGCAAGCGTTCTTCCATGTGGCTGGGCCGCAGCCGCGCGGCCGTGCTCAAAATGCCCTGCAAGGGATGGATGGCCCGGCCGGCCAGCCAGGCGCCGCCCAACGGCGCCAAAAACAACACCGCCGCGCCGGCGATGGTCATCAAGTGGGTGACCACCGCCACGTCGTTTTCAACACTGGCCAGCGAAGCGCCGATGCGCAGCGTGAATTGCGGCAGACCATCGCCGCCAAAACGATAACGCGCCACGCGATAACCGTTGACGGTCGCCAACAGATCGCCCGGCCGGCGGCGCGCCGCTTGCACCAGCGGGGCGCCTTTCGACGCGCGCACGAGCTTCTCGCCGGCAT
>DASVGM010000609.1:0-4295 GCA_036379555.1 Pirellulales bacterium
AATGGGCACCATCAAGCGCTGACCAACCGCGCGCGTCGAGTCTGGGCAACGTCAGGCGATGATTTCCGAGATCGGCTCGCCGAAGTCGATATCCAACCGCTTGTGTCCGGGAACCTCCAGGCGCCGGGCGTCGAGGCCAAGTTGGCGCATGAGGGTGGCGTGAACGTCGGTAACGTAATGCGGCCGCTCGACGGCGTGAAAGCCAACCTCGTCGGTGGCCCCGTGAACGATGCCGCCCTTTAAGCCGCCGCCGGCCATGAGGACGGAAAATCCATAGGGGTGATGGTCGCGGCCATTGCCGCCCTGCGAGCCAGGCGTGCGGCCAAACTCCGTGGCGAAAACCACGATGGTCTCATCCAGCATGCCGCGTTGCCTCAGGTCTCGCAACAGGCCGGCGATCGGCAGATCGACCTGGGCCGCCAGGCCGGCGTGATTGTTTTTCAGGTTTGAATGCGCGTCCCAGGCGCCGGCCGCGCCGTCGCCGTGCATGATCTGAATGAACCGCACGCCGCGCTCCACCAGCCGCCGCGAGGCGAGAAGCTGCCTGCCAAAGGGCCGCGTCGCGGGGTTGTCAAGTCCGTAGAGTTTTTGCGTGGCCGCGGTCTCGCCGTCGAACTGAATCACCTCCGGCACCGCCGTTTGCATGCGAAACGCCAACTCGTAACTCTTCAGCCGCGCCTTGAGCGATTCATCGTCGGGAAACCGTTGGGCGGCGCCGCGGTCGAGCCGGCCGATCAGGTCAAACTCCAACTCTTGCTCCTCGCGCGAGAGATCGAGTTGCGGCTTGGCGAAGGCCAGCGGATTGGCCGGATCGACCTTGAGCGGCACGGAGTCGTACGCCGGACCAAGGTAATGGGCGTCGCGCGTGTCGAAGAAGCGCGGCCCCATCGACACAAACTGCGGCAGGTTTTCGTTCAGCGTGCCCAGGCCGTAGTTGATCCAGGCGCCGATGGTGGGAAAAAAGCCATCCAGCATGTGCCGGCCGGAATGAAACTGAACTTGCGCGCCGTGATTGTCGTCGCTGGTCCACATCGAGCGAATCACGGCCACATCGTCGATAACGCCGCCGATATTGGCAAACCAATCGCTAACCTCGATGCCGCTTTGGCCATAGTTCTTGAAGGCGACTTGCAACGGAAAGACCACGTTGCGCTGCGGGCCGTTGGCGTCGTTGACCACGACCACGCGCACTTTTTTGAGCCGCTCAGGTTCTTGCACGAAGGCGAAAGGCGTCTCGGAGATTGACTTGCCCGCCAGTTGGTTGAGCACCGGCTTAGGATCGAAGCTTTCCAAGTGGCTCACGCCGCCGCGCATAAAGAGCCAGATCACGCTTTTGGCCTTGGGCTTGAAGTGCGGTTTGCCATCGGGGCGCTGGAAATTCTCCGCGCCGCTTTCGCGCGCCAACAGCGCCGCCAGTGCGATGCCGGCGATGCCGCGCGTGCCGTCGAACAAGAAGGAGCGCCGCGAGTGGCAATGGCACGCAGTTCGAGCATGAGGGTGGGTGGTCACGGTACTCATTTTTCAGATGGATGGCTCGCCATGGATTGCTTAACGTCCCGCAGGCCCAGGTAGGTTTATTCTAACAAGCGTGGTTCGAGATATGAAGCGATGCGGCGAGATCATTCAGTTCGTGACCTCCTCGACTTCGCGCAGGCCTTTGCCGGCCAGCGTCGGTTCGTAATCGGGCTTGCCCGCCAACGTGGCAATCTCGCGCAGCAACCGCCAGGTGATCTGTCTCAACACATCACGATCGCCGTCGCGATCGTAGTATTCAGAAAGGTCGATCGGCCGGCCGACTTTGAGCCGGGTTTGGGTGGTCATCAGGAAAAACCCAAAATCGGTGCCGTCGTAGGGAGCGTTTTCAATATAGCAGGGAACAACCGGCACGCGGGCCTTGAGGGCGACCATCGCGGCGCCGGCGCGGCCCGGAAGCATGAAACACTCCCCGTCGTTGATGCGTCCTTCGGGAAACATTCCCACCAATTCGCCCTGCTGGGCATAACGCATGGCCAACTTCATCGCCGCGGTATCGACGCCCTTGCGGCCGGTGGGAATGACTTCGAGAATGCCTAGCAGGAAGCCGACCACCGGCAGTTGGCAGTATTCACGGGCCACCATCCAATGCACGGGCCGGTCGCACGCCAAGGCGATAAAGGCGGGATCGACCGGACAAATATGGTTGCAGACGATCACCGCGCCCGCGCCCCGCGGCACCGTCACGCGCCCCTCAATGCGTGCCCGCCAGCGGCCCCTGGTCATGAGCAGGTTGAACAGGTATATAGGCAACTGTGCCAGGCTGGCCCCCATTTCGCGCCGCAGCAGCTCCAGGTGAACCGCCAAGCCGACGACCATGACTGCCAGCGCGAAAATGGCGAACTGTCGCGTGGCGGCATCTGAAAACATGGATGATTCCAAGGGTGAACGAATTCGCCACTATAATCAGCGGAAGCAACACAGGCGAGAGCGATGCGAATTGGCGTGGTCAGCGATACTCACGGGCACGTTCCCTACACCTGGGAGGCGGTTCGCATGTTGGAAAGCCTGGAAGTGGAGGCGGTCATTCACTGCGGCGACATTGGTTCGACCGAGATCGTGAGCTTATTTTCCCACTGGCCCACGCATTTTGTCCTGGGCAACGTCGACGACGACCACGACGGGCTGGCAGCGGCCATTCGCGCCGCCGGCAAGACGTGTCACGGACGATTCGGCCAGATTGAATTGGTCGGCAAAAAGATCGCCTTTTTGCACGGCGACGACAGTGCGCTGTTGCGTGAGGTTTCGACGAACGGCCAGTGGGACGTGGTTTGTCACGGGCATACGCATATCGCGCGCAAGGAGTGGCTTGGTGGCACCTTGGTGCTCAATCCCGGCGCACTTTATCGGGCCACGCCGCATTCCATCGCCTGCCTGGAATTGCCGGAACTGAAAGCGGAGATCATCGCTTTGTAGCGGCTTACGCCTCGTCCGGCGCCCGAAACCAGGGAGTGAGGGTGGGTTGGTGCGAAAGAATCTCGTCGCTCTGGAAATAAAGAGCGATCTCGCGCGCGGCGGCCTCGGCGCCGTCGGAGGCATGCACCAGGTTCATCTGGCGGCTGGAGCTGAAATCGCCGCGAATGGTTCCCGCCGAGGCTTTTAAGCCGCTAGTCGCGCCCAGCATGTCACGCACCACGCGAATGGCCTCCAATCCTTCCACAATGGCCGCCACGACCGGCCCGCCGGTGATGAACGCCTCCAAGGCCGGATAAAACGGCTTCGATACGTGCTCGGCGTAATGCCGCTTGGCCAGTTCCGGCGTGATGCGAATCAGTTTCATGGCGGCCAGATTCAGCCCCTTGTCTTCAAAACGGCTCAGAATGCGCCCCACGAGCCGACGCTCAACACAATCGGGCTTCAGTAAAATCAAGGTTCGTTCCATGTAATCTCTCTCCTGCTTTTGGCGGTTGCCAGTGTTTCTAATTCTGTTTGAATCTCACCAATCTAACGCAAGAACGCCGGCTGGCAACCGCTCCTGCCCGGCTTACGTCGCGTGCGGTAGCGAGCGGTTTTTGCGTGGCACGTTATTTATGCCGGGGGATACCTTGCTTTCGCGGCGGCAATCGGCCACAATCCGAAAAAGTGAGACGCGAAACCGAGAATGCCGATGTTCGATCAAATCGAGTCGCTTAAGCGGCAATATACTGACAAATACGTCATCGTCGATAACACTCGCCCGGAGTTGGCCCGTTTTCACGGGCTATCGGGGCAGATCAAAACCGTCAATATGAGCGGCCGGGCACAGGTCGAGTTTGACGCGTACAACAACATCGGCTGGTACGACATCGCGTTGGACTTTCTCAAGTTGGTTGACGCGCCTGCCGCCAAACCGGCCGAGGCGCATGCCAAAGCGGCCAAGCCCGCACCCGCTAAGCCTGCGGCCAAGACCGCCGCGGCGGCCGGCGAAAAGAAACTCTCGCCGTTGGAAATGGCGCGTGCCCAAGGCGCCGCCAAGAAAGAGGGTGATGGGCCGAAGAAATCGACCAGCGATATTCTAGCGGCCGCGCGTGGCGCAAAGACCGCGGCGCCCGCGAAAGAACCCTCCGCGCCCAAGGCGGCCGCAGCGCCGGCGGCGGGCGCCAAAAAGCTGAGCACGGCCGACATTCTGGCCGCCGCGCGAGCCAAACAGGCTGCCGCCGCGTCGGCCGCTCCGCCCGCGGCTGAGGCGTCGGCCGCTCCGCCCGCGGCAGCGGCAGCGGCAGCCAAGCCGACAACCGCGGAGATTTTAGCCGCCGCGCGGCGTAAGGCGGAACCAGTGGAGG
>DASVGM010000610.1:0-13271 GCA_036379555.1 Pirellulales bacterium
CGCCGTGTTCTCCAGTCCGCGGCCCGATTCGTGTCAGCTTAACATCGCCGCCGGTCGCGGGCCACTGGCCCGCGATCGACCTATCGCGAGCCATGTGCCCTTACGCCGCGAAAGTGGCACTCTCTTTGGCCGCCACTGACATCGTTCTCGCGCTTCAGCGGTACTATCAAGGCGCTACGACTTCCTGCCGTCCGTTTCGCCGCGCTTCGTTTCCTTCGCTTGGCGATGAATCGCACCCACTCCAAGATGAGCGGATCGATGCCGAAGAGCGGGGCGAGATGCCCTCACCCCAGCCCTCTCCCAGAGGGAGAGGGAGAAAGAGGCCGCCCTTAAACTGCGAGCGCGCAGCCCAGTCAAGAGTCTCTGTTGGTGGGATGTGAACTCAAAATCGTTGCGCCCCCCTGTAACCACCCTTCATCGGCAAGCCACCCATCCTTCGATCTTTAGCCACAAGGGGGGGGTAACCGGCGTACTGTGACGTGCCACCGCCGGCCGGGATTGTCTGCGATTTACAACCTGAAAATCGACTAGAAATGCTGCAAACTATTGACAAGACACGGTTTAGGCCAAAAAACGCCTCTGCGCGACGGTGCGCACGGAAAACATGCCAAGCCAGTCGCGCGCCAGAATGCGGGGAGTGCTACAACCTTTCACGCCAAAGGAGAAAACCTGGGACGAATTTATGGAAGACCCCTCGATGCCGATCTGGCGGCGCTTTTAGGCAGGGAAAAATGCGCGGCGCGCCGGGCAAACTCGTTGTGCTCGGTGGCGAAGCCGGTCGCACCATGCCAAGCGAAGTTCTCGGCCGCGGCGCCGCCTGAAATTGGATTCTGCTGAGCGCGCACGTGTCGAAACCTATCAAAAACGCATAGATGACACATAGGTGACACATAGATGCCCTGCAAAAACACATAGATGACACATAGATGACACGAACACCGCATAGATGACACGTTTCTCGACGAGCTTGCCGGCCGCGAGGCTGCGGTCTGGCGTGAGGTCGATGCGTTGCTGGCGACCACCGTCTACAAAAAGTACGAGGCCGCCGGCGGCGGAGTGCAAGCCCAAGCGGGCAAAGAGTTAAGGCCGCGAAAAACAGGGCCGCGTTTTTTGTTTCTGTCAACGGCAGAGCCAATCTTGTCAACAGCGGCACATCGCTGATGCGCCTCAGCAAGTGAACGGTTACGCACGGATCACTTCCCTGAGAAGGCGTTTATGTGCTAGGATAGCGGCGCACCATCCCAGGAGAGATACCATGCACCAATCGTTTATCGCGGCGGCGTTGATGGCCGCCTTCATGCTGGCCGGCTGCGGCCAGTCCAACAATCCTCCGCCCGGCGCCAATCCAACCGCGGCACCGGCTGCCCCGGCCTCGACCGAAGCTGCATCGCCGGCCACCGACGCTACGCCCACCGCGGACGCGGTCGAAACGGCGGACGCGCTGGTGAACGATGCACCCTCCGCGACTGTACCTTCCGCTACTGGGCCAAAGGAAGAAATGCCCGGCGACGAGCCGGCGGCGCCAAAAGCAACCGCAACCGCGCCGGCCGAAACCGCGCCGAAGGTCGCCGCTGATGAATCATCCGAGGCGGAGGCGGCGCCCGCCCGGCCCAGGGCCAACCGACCGGCGCGAAAGCTGCTTCGCGGACTGGCCAGCTCGCTCACGCGCGCGGTCGCCAAAGCGGTCAACGAACAATCGGCGGCCAACAGCGATAAGCCGGCCGTTCCTGATAGCGCGGCGAACGGTAACGAGCCGGACAAGGCGGAGCGGCCCGCCGTGCCGCCTAAGAGTGGCGATCCGTTTCCTCAAGGTGAACCCGACGACGCCAAGCCGAACGAATAGCGCATCATGTGGAGCCGATCGAGCACCTGTTGGCCCGCCGGCCTGCTTTTGGGCGGGTTGTTGATGGGCAATGGCGCGCTCGCGGCCGGGCCGGTCGCGGTCAACGAGCGGGCCGTTGATATGGTGACGCTGGTCGATGGCAAGCAGTGGCTGGGCTTGTTCGCCCAACCGCCAGAGAAAGAGCCTTCGGCAGATAGCACGGTCACCTTGTATGTGGCTCGCGAGTGGCTACGCAAGCACCAACCTGCCTATTACCGTAAGTTTGTCGCGGGCGAGGAGGCGCAATGCCGCGCCGCGTTGGAACAATATCGCCAAGGTCTGCGAGAATGGGGCGACCGACGATCTGAACCTAAGCTCTTGCACGACTTTATTGAGCGCAGCCTGCGCGACGTGGAATCGCGGTTGCGCAAGGAAAAACCTTTCGATGCCGCCGGCGCTTCACAGCTTTGCCTTGTCGAACTGTCCGCGAAACAAGTGAAACGCTGGCACGCCCAGCCGGAAAACGTGCGGCGGTTGCTGGCTTTGGCCTGGGAGACGCGGCTGCCGGACGCCGAAGATTTGGCGGCCGGTGAACTGTCTGAGCGACTCAAACGGCAAGGTGTCGATGTCGAGCATGGCGAGCCGGATTTGTCCGACCGCTTAGGCATTGTCGCGCTTTCGCCGCGACAATGGGCCGCCAAGGTGGCGCTGATCGAGTTTGAAATTCTGGGCAAACCTCGTTTTCAAGGCACTGGTGGCACGCTGCTCGAAGCCGACGATCCGGCCAAGCAACCGCCGTTGGCTGACGTGCTCGGTGGGCTACTGCAAGATCAACTCGGCGACGTGTTGGGTGACCTGCTGAATCCGCAGCCCGGCGACAAGCGAAGTTCGGCAAAATCCAAAGAGCAGGCCGCGATTGAGAAAGCGCTCGTTGCGGCGGCGGAAAAAAAAGCGACGGGAACGCGCATCACGTATCTGGATCAGGATCTCGGCCGCCGCCGCGTGACGGTGACGGATACCTTTCATGCCTTGATGCCCGATGGCACGTGGCAGCCGATATGGCAAACATCGGCGACTTTCGGTATCGACGGCGAAGCGAAAGCCGCCGAGGCGTTGGCGGCCGACCCTCAAGTGGCGGAAATCATGCGCACGATCAAGGCTCTGGGGCTGGACGCGAACCAGGATCTGCTGAAATCAGCCTTGCGTTTTGGCGCCGCCACGCAGAGGGCCATGCAGGCGACAGAGGGCGAGTTCGCCGACTTTCTGCGCCGCCACACACGGCGGCTGATTGGTTCGCCCGTGCCTTTGTCTGTGTCTCAGCCCAACGCCCAGCCTGAATAAGCAGTCGCATGCGTCTTGGATTATACGGCGGCACGTTCGACCCGGTGCATTTGGGGCACCTGCTGTTGGCGGAGTTTTGCCGTGAGCAGTGCCGGTTGGATGAAGTTTGGTTTTTGCCGGCGGCCGAGCCGCCACATAAAAAGCGGCCCGATTTGACGTCGCCGGAGAAACGCATGGATATGCTGCGGCTGGCCATTGGCGGGCAGGAGGCGTTTTCGGTCTGCACGCGCGAGATCGAGCGCGGCGGTTTGAGCTATACCGTCGAGACGCTGAACGCGTTGGCCGCGGAAGACGCCGGCCGGCAGTTGTTTTTTCTGCTGGGCGGCGACTCGTTGGCCGACCTGCCGCGTTGGCGTGAACCGGCGCGAATCTGCGAGTTGGCGATACCGGTGGTGGTTTCGCGTCCCGGCAGCCCGCCGCCTGATTATGACGCGCTGGCCGCGCTAGTCGCGCCGCCACGCCTGGCGGAGATCCGCGCTCACCAGGTTGAGATGCCGCAAATCGGCATCAGCAGCCGCGACCTGCGCCGCCGCGTGGCCGCTGGTTTGAGCATTCGCTATCAAACGCCGCGCGCCGTTGAGAAATATATCGAGACAGCGGGACTTTACCGGGGCGGTAGGATTTCATGAAGTGGACACTGGAGCAAGGCCAGCAGCCCTTGACGGCCTCCGCAACGCGCCATCCATCCTTGCGGTCGGAAAGAAGGTCGCTCCGCGGCGGATGAAAGCGGCGATGAATCGCCGCTCTCCAAGACAGTCGCGGCCACTTACGTCTGAATTGTGGAACCTCTTAACGCGGCCTTGCAAGGCAGCGTATACTAAAGATAGCTCAAGCCTGGATGATTTACGGCTGACGGCACATGCCGCGGCAGGTACTGCGTCAGTTTTACAATGACACACAAAAGAGGAACGGACCTATCGTAACCGACATTCTGCGCACGGAGAGCGTCGTCAGTGAGGCGGCGTTGTTGGTGGGCGTCATATTGCCCGGCAAACCATCTCACGGTGATCCCCTGGAGGAATTGCGTGGCCTGGCTTTGACGGCGGGCGCCCGAGTGGTCGGTTCTCTCACCCAACGCCGCGAAGTACCCGACAAAACCACCTACTTGGGCCGCGGCAAGGTGGATGAACTGCGCGTGCTCGGCGAAGCAAAAGACGCCGATGTCGTGATCTTCGACAACGACCTTTCGCCCGCCCAAACGCGCAATCTCGAACGCGCGACCAATCTCAAGGTGCTCGACCGCACCGAGTTGATTCTCGATATTTTCGCCAGCCGCGCGCAAACGCACGAAGCCCGACTGGCCGTCGAGTTGGCGCAACTGCAATACTCGCTGCCGCGACTGAAACGCCTTTGGACGCACCTCTCGCGATTGAAAATGGGTATCGGCATGCGTGGTCCCGGTGAAAAACAGTTGGAAGTCGATCGCCGCCTGGCCGAAAAACGCATTCACGACCTGCAAACCGAACTGAATGAGATTGAATGCCGCAAAGAGCGGCAGGTCGCCGCGCGCACCGGCCACCGCACTGTCTCGTTGGTCGGCTACACCAACGCGGGCAAAAGCACGCTCTTGAACGCGCTCACCGGCGCCAGCGTGCTGGCGCAAGACCAACTCTTCGCCACGCTCGACACGCGCACCCGCCGCTGGCAACTGCCGGGCTGGGGGCCGGTGCTGTTGAGCGATACGGTCGGTTTTATCCGCGACTTGCCCCATCATCTCATCGCCAGCTTTAAGGCCACGCTGGCTGAAGCCCGGCAGGCCGACCTGTTGCTGCACGTGGCCGACGCCAGCAATCCGGCGGTTTATGAACAGATTTCGGCCGTTTATCGTGTTTTCGAGGACTTGGGCATTCAAGAAAAACACACGGTGCTGGTGCTCAACAAGGTCGACGCCCTGGCCGACTCCACCCGGCTCGACGGGCTGTTTCAGCGTTATCCGCAGGCGGTGGGCATCAGCGCCAAAAGCGGACAGGGCATGAGCCGTTTGGCCGGCATGGTGAGCGACATGCTCAGCCGCGACTTTCTCGACGTTGATGTCGAAACTGAAGTCGGCAACGGGCGTTTGCTGGCCTATCTGGCGGCCCACGGCGAGGTGCTTTCCAAGCAGTTTTCAGAAACGCGCGTGCTCGTTCATTGCCGCATTCCACAACGCCATCTCGATCACATCCGCGACGGCCAGACGACCGTGCGTCCGCATCAGATGAACGGTCACACCGTGGCGATCGCGCCGGGTGCGCAAGCGGCGATCCACTTGGTTGGTGAGGATCCAAATACCTAATCGCAAGCGATGCTCGCCAGCGCTCGACCATCGGTGAACTCGGTCAGGGACGCGGCGCGACAGCTCCCCTCCGAGTCGCCGCCCTTCGCTGGTCCGCCGCGCGCGCTATGAACTCACGATTATTGCGGTGGATGGCGGCCGCGAAAAGCCTCCTCGGCGCGTATGGCGACGATCAACGGACGGTTCATTTGCAAGGCCGCCACAGTCGCTCGACCTGTCGAAGTTAAAGGAACGACTATCGTGGTCTCCCAGCGGAAGTGATCGGACCATTGTTGGCGGCGTGGATTAAATATCCGCGCGCGCCGACCGGTCAAGGGATCGACCCCGAAACGGCGCGCCTCCTTCCGCAATGAGCATGAGACGCAAGCCAGCGCCAGGTTATCTGCCGTGGTTCGACCGCCAGCGGCGCGCGGAAAAACATGGTCGATGTGGAAGGTGGCTTCTTGCGCGATTTGTGACAGTCCACAGTATTCGCAACGCCCGCCGGCGCGCTTCACGACCAAGCGGCGCAGTCGCTGAGGCGCGTCTTTCACGTTCGCTTCGTGCCGTTGGCGCCGGCCCGCTGGCAGCGCAGGCACAAAAGCGAGAGCGTTTCGGCGAGATTCACCAGCCCCTCCGCCTCCTCGCGTTCTTCAGCCGTCAACGGTTTTCCGTGGTCCTGGCGGTTGAGCAATTCGCTCAGCCGCCGATCAACACCGGCCGGTAGCCGAAAACCCGCCAGATCGTCGGGTATTTCCAGTTCGATTGAAATCGTTTGGCTCAAGTGTGTTTTTCCAGCGAACGGCGACGAGTCATGTCAACCCAATTATATCATCGAAACCTGCCCGCGTCATCCTAGCTGTTCACGGGGTCGAAGTTCCACCGCCGACGACATGAATCATCCCCGCACCGAATCCGGCAACGAGGAACTTCATCCTGGATGCTTACGACGCGGGGAACGACACTGCCTGCACTTCACGACTGAGTGTAATCGTGGCGGAAATCACGCTGCCGGAATTGAAGAACCACAAGAACCAGCCATTGCTGGCCGGCGTGGTCGCCACCGTCACGCTGACCGTCGGACTGGTATAAGTCAATTGAGAAGGATTGACCGTGATCGTGGGGTTCTGAATGCCCGCGACATTGGTAATGGCAATCGCCGCGGCGTTCACGTCCGAGGTGGCAGCGTTGAGCGTGATTCCGGCGCGAGCGCCCTCAAAGGCGGCTTCGCGCACGGTTTGCTGCAACTGTAAGTTGCGCGAAAACTCCATGATGGCAAAGACGACGCTGAACAAGATAGGCAGACAAAAGGCCAATTCGACCATGGCCGCCCCGCGGCGAACGGGCGTGCTTTTTCGATTGTGATTCACGGTCAAGCTCCTATTGAATCAGCACGGCCGGCAGGCTGTCGGCGATGGTTTGAAACGCCTGCTGCAACTGGGCGGCGGTCGGCGCGTTGAAGAACATGCCGTTGCCGTTGGCGGCCGCCTGCATCATTTGCGTCTGCACCGCTCCGGTGGAGGCCTCGCCGCCGAACGTGATGACGTGCGTGACGATTTGCGAATTGATACGATTGGCCAACGTCAAACTGGGAATGTTGGTATTGCCGGTGGTGGCTACGCCGTCTGTCAGCAGAATAATGGTGCGATCGGCCACCGGTCTCGACCGTGGCCCGGTAAGCTCGCCCTGGGCCAATGCCAGTCCGGCCGCGATGTTGGTATCGCCAATCAGCGGCAGCAGGCCCCAGGTCGACATGCCGGTGTTGATTAGGCTGTAGTTCGGCGTAAGTTGCACGTCGAGCGAGGCCTCGGTGGCGGAATAGGTGCCGAAGGTGAACGTCTCGGCATAGGTGACCAAGGCCACGTCCACGTCAAGGTTCCGCGATTGCAGGGTGTTGACGAAGGAGTTCACCGCCACGGTCAGCGCTTGCCAACGGCTGCCCGTGGGGCTGGGCGGCGTAAAATAAACTTGGAGCGGGTTTTTGCCGGCGCTCACGTCGGCCGGGTAGCTGAATTCACTGCTGCTCAGATCGAAGGCCATCGAGGCCGAGCGGTCGAGCACCAGGCAAATATCGTGACTGACTCGCGTGGCCAGCGAAATCTCGGTGGGAGCGAACGAGCCGCTGAGAAAGGCCGGAAAGAATAACGCGGCGGTGGTGCTGCCCGTCACCTGCACGGCGTTGGATGGCGATGCGCCGACGGTGAAATTGTAAGCGCCGCCCGACGCTTGTTTGGCGTTGCCGAACAAGAAATTGCCGGCCGGGAGGTTCAGTTGTTGACCGGCCACCAGGTTATTGTTCGACACGGTTTGTGCGAACGTGGTGGCCGATGACTGGCTTTTGGTGGCGCCGTAGTTGACCAGCGCCGCTTTGGCCGCGGAATCGCAGGTGATACGCAACTGCTGTCGCACGAGTTGCATGTACGCCACGTTGATGGCGAAGGCCGCCAGGATGAGCAGCATGCCGATAGTGGCGGCGACGAGCACGGTGATGGCCCCGCGGCGCGGGTGCCGGCGACGAAGTAATCTGGTTCTGGGCATGGCACACCTACTCGACGATCAAGGTCGCTTGTGAACTAAGGTTCAAGGAGTTGGATACAAGGAACGACGTGGCGGAATTCTGGCTCCACGGCGCGCTGACCGTCACCGAAATTACGGTTTGCGGTGTCGCGTTCGACAGATCGGGCGACGTGACGGTCGCGCCGCTGATTCCCAACTGCGTCAGCAAGGTTTGGCCATACGCTTGCACCTGGGCGCTGGTGGCGGCGGTGGCGCTCGACGTGGTGGGCCGCGTGGCCAGGCGTGCCGCTTCGTAGGCCGCCGATTGCAGGCGTGCTTGTACCGAAACCAGGTTGATGGTTTCAATCATACCCAGGCCGGTGACGAGCAACATCGGCAGGCACAAGGCCAACTCGACGGTGACTGCCCCGCGGCGATGGTTCCGTCGCCGGCCGCGCGGCCTGCCGTGATGGTTGTTTGTTTTTTGCGTGTCTCTGCGTCTCATGGGTGGCTTATTCCGCTTGACTGGCTAGGAAGCCCAGCCTCCAAGACGCTCTGCTCGCCCCCTGATCACGCAAGGTTATTTAGCCCTGCAAAGTCGATTGGTGACGGCCTGGGAAGGCCATCCTCCAGGCTGTCGAGCCTCACGGTTGATCGCTGACCAAGCGCTCAAGTTGATTGTTATTTCGGCAGCGAGTCGGGGGCTCGCAACGCGGCGGCGTTGTTCGGCCCGATGTCGACCACGAACATCAGGTCGTTGCAGTCGCAATCTCCACCGCCGTACATGTCTTCAAAGCCGATGATCAGGTACTGGCTGTTATCGGGAAAGAAGCAGATCAGGTGCTGAAAGCTGTCGGGGTTGTTGCTATTGCCATTGTAGAAAACATTGGCCGGGCTGGAGTTGCCGTTCATATTGGCCATGATGAAAAAAGCCAATTGCTGACCGGCTTTGACCGTGGGCAACTGCACGAAGTCGCCCGCCAGCAACGGCTCGCTGCTCGATCGCTTACCGGAGCCGCTGGCGCAAACCGGCGCGATGCTGGCATGCACGAACGGAAAGACCGTGTAGCTCGTGCCTGTCGTCGGTTTATTCGTGGGTGCGCTCACGGTGGCAATGGTCACGCCCAAGGCGTTGTTGTAGCAGGCGCCTTCATAAATGTAATAGATTCGTGGAGCGTAATCGAAGAGGAAGTAGAGCCGCGTCGGGTCCAACTGATTCAAATTCGCCCCGGTGAAGGCGACGTGTTCCGGCAGTTTGGATGTAATGACGTTCAAGTAGGTCTGCCTGTAAGCGTTAAACGCCTGCGATGCGGCATCGCTGCCGCCGAGGTAAGTCTGGCCGACCAAAGGCAACGACAGCGGCCGATTGGGCGGCTGATAGGGTGACTTGGTCTGGGCCGAAGCCCCGGCGGCCAGGCCCTGCAGGCAGAGCGCCGCCAAGAAAACGTGGAATCGCCGAAACTGCATGATCGCGCCTCTGGGAGATGGTTCAAAGCATAAGAGCCGTGGCCGGGGGAAATGGTCTTTTCCGGCCAAGCCGGCAGGATGCCGCCAGCTTTCTAAGACAAACCTATGTCACCCACGGGCGATGTCAAGTTTTTTTTACCGCTTTTCGTTGTGCCCGCCATCACACGGCGGGCGTAATCGCGGCGATCGTCAGCGGCGAAAGACGCGCAGAAAGTCTTGGTGGCAGGAGAAGCAGTAGCCGCCGTCCGGGCTGGCGAACCGTTCCGCCACGTATCGCTCCAAGTCGCCCCACGCCGGCGGGTCGCTCATGGGCATGACGTTCAAAATGAACTCGGCGACTTCGCAGGCCGTGCGCAGGTCGGCGGTGCGGATGCTGGCCTCCACCGTGTCCAAACCAACTTCGTATTGTTCAGCCTGCCGGGCGTCAATGCTCCCGGCCAAATCTTGGAGATTGATCCGCCGGCCGACGAAATGGTTCACCATGCGCATGCAATCCGAGTCTGGGTTTTGGATGGCGATGGCCAGCACGCCGCCGGGAGCGAGCCAACTCGCCAGCTTCAGCACGTTGGACCGCCATTTTTCAATGGGAATGTAATAAAACACGTGCGAGCAGAGAATGAAGTCCGCCGGACTTGGCGGAGAAGCTGAAAGAATGTCTCCGGAGATCAGCGTGGCGGCCGGGCAGTTGTCGCGAAACACCGCCGCGAGTGACGAATTGGGTTCGATCGCCGACACCGTCTCGAAATGTGCCGCGAGCCAAGTGGTGAGTTTTCCGGTACCGGCGCCGGCGTCGATGGCGTGGCGATGCCTTGGCAGCGCCGCCACCAGATCGCCAAGCCACTTGAGCGCCTGTTCTTTTTGATTGGTATGGTTCAAAAACGTGTGAAACGCCTTTGAGTAGGCCGGGCTGGCGGAATCGAAAACGGACACACGGGAAGAAGACGACATGCTGTACCTGGGGCTATTCAAAAAAATGGGCTTGCCGCTTTCAAACGGTTCGACTCGTTCCAGCGGGCATCGCGCGACTGGAGGATGGCCTTCCGGTAGCGTGTGCGTGGCGACGGGACGGCCTCGGAAGACCAACCTCCGGTAGGCGATTTTAGCACGGAGAGAAAATGAGCCAACTGCAGCGGCGATTCAATCTGCAGTTTATGCCGTGGGGTCAAATAGTTTTGTCGGGGCCGAAAGGCCGGAAAAAGCGGGGCGGGAGGGCGGTCGGACGGCCGGTGAATTGTCGGTGCGAAAGTTGCTGTGCGGCGGGAAGACAGCTTTTTCCGAGGTGGGCGCGGAGCGGGGGCGCGGAGATATGAGGGGAGTTTTTTGGGGAAATACCACGGGTCGAGAGTCGTTGTTTGCCTGGGGGGATAAAAGCGGCCCTTAGCCCGCCAAACACCTTCAACTGCCAGGCAAGCTGGCAGGGGTCGCGACAGTTTCCAGGACTTGTGTAGACCGACGAGGGGCAAGCCCCGATCGTGGCGATCAATTGGAATCACAAGGCGACCGGTTTACATTCATTCATGAAAACCAAGGTGTTTGGTCGTGCGAAACGCTGGCAGACGTAATCGACCCTCCCGTCTATTCCGATGCGATCGCCTATGAGCCCGGCGAGCGAGAGGGCACGATGCGCGAAGTCTGTCCGAGGCTTTCACATTTCTTGGTGACATATTGCTTGCACGAGATCGTGCTGGGGTCGCGCAATTTGCTGTGTGTGGAGTCTACCGTCGCGGAACCTGCATCGCTTGCCACCGCCAAGTGCGATCCGATTTGGCTAAACGGCTGGTTCGTATTTGGCCGGCCGACTCATTCGTTTTACCTCTGCGGCGATTCATTGCTGATCATGGATACGGGTGGCGATTATTGGCTCGCTTACAATGAACCACACGGCGGCGAATTGATCGCTGCGGATGCCGACGTGCGTGTACTCCACTCGCGCTCGAATTGATGGTCTGTCAGAAAAGGCAGCCAATCCGCGCCGACCGAATTCCGCCTCCGGTGGCCGCCTTCCTTGCAAACGGTTATCATTTGCTGACATAAACATCACTGACGTGAAGGAATCATGGCCAAAATAAAATCACTGCCGCGACGAACACAAGTCAAATCCGCCGATACCTGGGATCTGGCGAGTTTGTTTAGCGACGACGACGCTTGGGAAGCGGCGTTTGCCAAGTGGGAAAAGCGCATCCGCGATTTCGCCAAGCATCGCGGCAAGTTGGGCGATGCGCCCAAGGCGCTGGCCGCCTGCCTGAAGTTCGATGCCGAGTTCGATCGCGCGGGCGAACGACTGGGCGTTTACGCCTATCTGAAAAGCGCCGAAGACACCGGCAACAGCACCTATCAGCGGATGCTCGGCCGGCACCGCAACGCCGCCAGCCGGGCCGGGCAGGAAGCAAGCTTCATTCGACCGGAAATTCTCGCCATCGCGCCGGACACAATGGAGACGTTTCTCGCGGCCAAAGAACTTGCCCCCTGGCGGCTGACGCTGGAGCGCTTGTTGCGCGAGCGGCCGCATACGCTCTCCGACCGCGAAGAGAAGTTGCTCGCCATGCAAAGCGAGATGGCGGCCGCCGCCGGACTCGTGTTTCGGCAGTTGAACAACGCCGACCTCAAGTTCGGCTTCGTCGAGAATGAACGCGGCGAGAAGGTGGAACTGAGCCATGCGTCGTTCTCGGCGCTGTTGCACTCGCCCAACCGCGCCGTGCGGCAAACGGCGTTCATACAGTATTACCGGCAGTTCGCCGCGCACGAGAATACCCTGGCCGCCACCTTGCAAGGTTCGATTCAACGCGACGTGTTTTATGCGCGGGCGCGAAACTTTTCCGGTTCCGTGGCCGCCGCCCTCTTTCCCGACAACGTGCCGGCCGCGGTTTACGACAATCTCATCGCCTCCGTCCGCCGGCATTTGCCGGTTTTGTACCGCTATTACGACCTGCGGCGGCGCAAAATGAAGCTGCGCAAGATTCACCACTACGATACCTACGTGCCAATTCTCAGCGAGCTGGAAGTGCGCCACGATTGGCGCCAAGCCTGCGAAAAAGTGAGCGAAGCACTCGCGCCGCTGGGCGAGGAATATGGCGGCGTGCTGCGAGCGGGCCTGCTGGGCCGCTGGTGCGATCGCTACGAGAACCAAGGCAAGCAGAGCGGCGCTTTTAGTTGCGGATCGTACGACGGCGACCCCTACATTCTCATGAACTATCAGCCGACCGTGCTCGACCATGTTTTCACGCTGGCGCACGAGGCCGGGCATTCGATGCACTCATACTATTCCGCGCGGAACCAGCCTTATCATTATTATCAATACACGATCTTTGTGGCGGAGGTCGCCAGCACCTTCAACGAGCAGCTTTTGAGCAAGCACCTTCTTTCGCGGGCCAAGGACGACCGCGAACGGGCCTATCTGGTCAACCGCGAGATCGACGCCATTCGCGGCACCATCATTCGGCAGACCATGTTCGCCGAGTTTGAAAAGATCACGCACGAGTTGGCCGAGCGCAACGAGCCTCTCACCGTCGAACGTTTTAAGCAGGTTTATCGAGAGTTGTTGGAGGCGTATTTCGGCCCCGGCTTCACGCTCGATGACGAGCTGTCGCTGGAGTGCTTTCGCATTCCACATTTTTACCGGGCATTCTATGTTTACAAATACGCGACCGGCATGTCGGCCGCCATCGCCCTCGCCGAACGTGTGACAAGCGGCGGCCAGCGGGAATTGGCCGATTACCTGCGGTTTTTGCAAGGAGGTTGCGCGCAGGATCCGCTTGACCTGCTGCGCGGCGCCGGGGTCGATATGTCGCAGCCGGAACCGGTCGATACGGCGTTGGCGCGGTTTGAATCGTTGGTGGCGGAACTGGAAGAGCTTTTGTAGGCTCATCTCTGAGACTTCATGCGGACGTGCGC
>DASVGM010000611.1:0-14181 GCA_036379555.1 Pirellulales bacterium
GGCAGCCTTTTTTCTCCGCCGGTTTTTTTGTCTTAATCGAACCATTTCGATGGGCGGGCGGCTCTTCCGAACGCTCAACGGTCTAATTAAATATGGCGGTAGCGGCAGCCACTATCCCATAACCTATCGCTTTTTAACCACATTTATGGCCTTTTTTCCGCCATATTTTATTAGACCTTGATCGTGCCGCGCGCTACAATCGCGCAGGGGAGGGCTCGCTGTTTTTCCTCGTTCTGCTGTAGGAGGTTGCAAATGGAGTTCAATTCCGAGACGAAAAAGTTGGTTGGTAAGTGTGGTTCCTTGCCTATCGCCGACGACGACGAAGTGACGAAGAAGCTGGCGATGCTCATTGAAGGAGATATTGAAGGGCTCGGGCCCAGCAAGGCTGCGGAGAAGTACGGCTTCTGCAAGCAACGGTACTTCCAAATTCGCCGGGCATTCGAGGAGCAAGGGTCGGCGGCGCTTCAAAGCAAGCCGCGCGGTCCCAAGAGGAACTATCGACGCACCAGCGAATTGGTGCGGCAAGTCATTCGGCATCGCTTCCTCGACCCCGAGGCCTCACCCGAGGTGATTGCCCAGAAACTGCGCCAGACAGGTTTTGTCATCAGCACTCGAAGCGTCGAACGCGTCATCGCCGAGTACGCCATTCAAAAAAAAACTTTACCAATGTCGCCCACGCCAGGAACCGCCGACAACGATTGAGACCCAGGCCAGTCGAAGGCGAATCAAGCCTGCGGCATGCGATCCAGCCAGCATCGAGCGGGGCGTGCGGCAAATGCTCGCCGACAAGGTCAGCGGCGACTTGGCTGGCCTTTGGCTCTTGGTGGCCGAACACCTGCGGTTGGGAACCTGGGATTTGTTACGCAGTTGGACCGGGCAGGCGACCGATCGCGTCGATCCACGGCTGGCGTTGCAACTCGTCCATGAAGCGGCGGTCTGCACAGCCGGCATTCGCGCCGATCGAACACTCCACAGCCGTTGCGGTTTTGAACTGCTCAACGGGTTGCCCTTCGTGGCCGCCGATGCAACCATTCATGACCTGCTCGATTCCCATACGATGGTTGACTCTCAGCGGCTCCAAGTTGGATTGGGAAAATTGCGCCTTGCGTCGGGCCATTTTCAGGGCAAATTGCTGGCTATCGATCCCCACCGTGTGTCGAGCTTTAGCCAGCGGCGAATGCGCACACGGGTCGAATCAGGCAGCCCGAAGCCTCTGAAAATGGCCCAGACTTTTTGGGCTTTGGACGCCGATACGCATCAGCCCGTTTGCTTTACGACAGCGACCGCCGCGAGGGGAGTGACTACGGCCACAGCAGAACTTCTGAACCTCGCAAGCGAAATCCTTCATCCGAGCATGGGAAAAACGCTTGTCGTCGCAGATGGAGAACATTTCTCAACCGAGTTGCTCCACGACATCGAGCAGCGAACGGGGTTCGACCTGTTGGTTCCACTTCCCAATTCCAAAGAATTCCGTCGCCAGTTCGAGGCGATTCCTCCAGAGGATTTCACACCTCGCTGGGCGGGGTTTGCCACGGCAAAGATGACGTACCAGAGCGCCAAAGACGTTCATAAGAAGACCTACTCGCAGTTCGTCGAGCGCGCGGGCGAGCGGCCAGAGGATTGGTATTTCAAAGGATTCCTCTGCACCAGCGACCGCGACGAAGTCGAATCGCTCACCTCTGACTTTCCCAAGCGGTGGCACGTGGAAGAGTTCTTCAACGCCAACCAGGCATTGGGTTGGCAGCGCGCCGGCACCATGAACTTAAACATCCGTTACGGACAGATGACGCTGGCGTTAGTCGCACAAGCGGTGATCCACCAATTGCGCACCCGTCTCGGCGAGCCCTACAGTACCTGGGACGCACAACACCTGGCACATGACCTGTTCTTCGCGCTGGAGGGGGACGTCCGCGTGAAGCAAAACACCATCACCGTCACGTACTATAATGCCCCCCACGTTGATCGATTAGGTCAGCACTACCAAGGCTTACCAGACAAGCTCCGGGCCAACCAAATTGCCCCGGAGATCCCGTGGCTCTACAATTACGCCCTGGACTTTCAGTTCCGCTGAGCGGTCTAAAAAACCGGCGGAGAAAAAAGGCTGCCGAAGGCGGCGGATGCAACGCGAAAACGGAAAGAATCTGTCGGGGGGAGTTCATTCTAGCCAGTCAGTCAGCGCTCCCACCGGGGCAAGCCCGGCGGTGGCGGTGCGGAACAAATCCGATCTTCCGGCGGCTCGCCGCTAGGCCGCGAAAGCTCCTCGTCGAGGCGCGCGGTCGAGGGATGCCCCGCGTGCGGTACGCTGCGCATCTCTGGAACCTTGTCGGGGGCCGGTGCGCCGGGCAGCGGCCCTTCTGATCGTAATGCCATCGTATCGAGACGCTCCCAGGCGTCGCGCGAAGCATGCCGCGCGGTGCCCCAATCCAAACCGGGCGCGGCGGTTGTCCAACGCTGTTGCATCTCCGGTTCGGCCTCATCAAACGTCCGTCCGGCGTGTTCCACGCGCGATTCCCAGCCATAGCGATAAGCCGGCTGAAAACGATCGTAGCTGTCTTCGGGGTGTACGTAGGGCCGAGTGCGAAAATGCTCCCGCCAATAGGCGTCTTCCGCCGTGGGGTTGCACGACTCGGCAATGTCTTTGCCCGCCATGCCGCCGATAATGGCCCCCGCCACCGCGCCCACGGCGGCGCCAATCGGTCCCGCCGCGGCGCCGATGGCCGCACCCGTGATGCCGCCGCCCGTCGCGCCTAAACCCACGCCGAAAGGATGGGCGCCGGGTTCCGCAGTGATAGTGTCAAGGTTCGAGGATTTCGCCCCGCCTTGATTGAGTTGTGTTTCTTCAGGATGGATTGTTGGACCGGCCATCGTTTTTACTCCTGTAGCGGCCTTAAAATGCGATGTTCTGACGCTTTGAACCTGACGCAAAGGTCGTGCCGCCGGCTTACGGCATAACCTCGTGGCGATAGGCGAACAAGGCGACGTTGCCGCCGGTGTGAATAAAGATCACCGGGCGATCGGCCGGCAAACGGCCTTGGCGCGCGTCAGCGATGAGCGCCGCCAGTGCTTTCGCGGTGTAGGCGGGATCGAGCAAAATGCCTTCCGTACGCGCCATCAGGTCGAACGCCTGCCGTCCCTCGGGCGATACCAGACCATAACCGGCGCCGATGTAATCGAGCGTGGTTTCGACGTCGTCCGCGTCGATACGCACGGGCAAATCCACAAGCTGAGCCGCTTGATTGGCGGTTTTCGCCAGGTCTTCGGCATGATTCCACTGCCAGTTGATCGGCGCGATAATGCGAATGGCGATCTCGGCGCCGAGGGCCGCCTTGCCCAGCAGCAACCCCGCCGCGGTCGAACCGGCGGAAGAGACGTAGATGGCGCCGGGCGAGATTCCCACGCGTTGGCATTGCTCGACCATTTCCGCGAAGCAGAGCGCGTAACTGGCCGCCGCGCGCGGCTTGACCACTTCATTTTCCCAGCAATAAACCCGCTTGCCCTCCGCCCGCAACACCTCGGCCCTGGCGGCGATTCTTTCATAAAGTTCGGCGCCGAGCGGCAAATCGAGAATCTCGACCGTGGCCCCCAGCAGATAATCGAGCAGTAGGTTTCCTTGAACATCGACGGAGTGTCCGCCGCTGCCCAAGATCAGGTGGCAAGCCAGCCCTAGCTTGGCGCAAGCCGCGGCGGTCTGGCGGCAGTTGTTGGATTGCACGCCGGCGCCCCACAGCAGCATCTCCGCCTGCTGTTCCAGCGCGTGGGCCAACAGGAATTCGTTGTGCCGCGCCTTGTTGCCGCCGAAGGCCAGGCCGGTGCAATCGTCGCGTTTGATCCAGATGGGCGGGCCGCCGAGCACGGCGGAAAACCGCGGCAGGGGTTCCAGTGGGGTGGGCAGGTGTGCCAAGGGTACTCGCGGCAAGCGGTCAATGGCGCGCCGCAGGTCGTTGACAGTGATCATGTTGTTTGTTTGAGCAAGGTTGAAGGTCGCCCGCTTGGTCTTGGAACGGCCACTATATCACACGGCCGCCTGTGTATCCGAACGCAAAAGCGCAAACCCGGTTGCCGTCCGTCGTTGCTGCCGTTCAATCTGGCGGGTGTGCGGGGCGCTTGGTCGGCAGCTCGCCAGGAACAAGCGGAAAAAACTCGCCATTCGCTATCTGCCTCAGCCTTTGGGATTGGCACCAAAGCGATAAATCCCAGGGGGTCTGGGGGACTGGTCCCCCAGGTAACAACCAGCGCAATTCCTTTTTAACCCGTTTCTCAACCCGCTAACTTTAGCCAACAGCGACTCCGTTTCACGCTGAACCAATACAGCGGACCATTTCGGCCAGATTCTCAGGTTCGGGCAGGAGAAGATCACTAATAGCCGTGCTCAGCAGCTTGCCTTGCGTATCGATGCGCAGCGACAGGCTGGCGCCGCCGGCCAGCACATCATGTAAAACAAAGTTCAACGCCAGGATTTTTGGCAGTTCGTACCGCGACACCTGCGACGGCCGCAGGCCGGCGAAGTATTCGGCCACACGATCAGCGGAGAGCGCCTGACGCAAAAAGTCGTAGCCGGCGGGTGTGTAGGCGATGACGCCGATATTGGCGTGGTTGCCTTTATCGCCGCTGCGGGCATGGGCGATTCGGCGCAGTTCCGTGGGCATGAGAATCCTCGTTTGTTTTCGGATGACCTCTTAAAGCCGCTCAAATCGTTCGACCTGCGCCTCGACAATCGAGAGGCTCCGCCGCCAAAAGTCACGACGCGTGATGTCGATGCCGAATTGAGCCGCCAGCGGCGCGGCGTACTCTTGGCCGGTGCGCCGCAGCAACTCCCGATAGCGCGGCACAAACGCGGCGCCTTCCGCCTGGTAGAGCGCGAACAAGCCAAGCCCAAAGAGATGGCCAAAGGCGTAGGGAAAGTTGTAAAAATTGTGTTCGTAACTGTAATAGTGCGGCTTCCACAGCCACATATAAGGGTGGTAAGTGGCCGGATCGATGGCCTCGCCGTAGGTTTCGCGCTGCGCCGCCAGCATCAGTTCGCATAGTTCATCGGCGGCAAGTTCGCCGGCGGCCCGGCGCTCAAACGCCTGCGATTCAAATAAAAACCGCGAACTGATGTCGAGGCAGACCTGCGTCGCGTTCGACAACTGCGCTTCAAGAATCATCAATTGCTCGTCGTGGGCGGCGTGCTCGAGCGCGGCCTCGGCGATGAGTGTTTCGCAGAAGATGCTGGCGGTTTCGGCCAGCGTGGAAGGGGCGCCGCGCAGCAGAGGCTCAAGCCCCCGCTGGCAGTGGTTGTGATAGCCGTGGCCAAGCTCATGAGCCAGCGTGCTGACTTGCTCGAAGCTGCCGTCGAAGTTGGCGAGAATGCGACTCTCATCGACGCCGACCACCGCCATGCAAAAAGCCCCGCCGCGTTTGCCGTCGCGCGGCTCGGCGTCAATCCAGCGGCGATCGAACGCGGTGGCCGCGAACTCGCTCAAATCATCGCTAAAGGCGCCGAATTGCCTGACGATAAAGTCACGAGCCCGCTCCCAGGAGAACGTGGTGTGAGTCGATCCAAGCGGCGCGAAAAGATCCCACCAGGCAAGCCGCGGCGTGCCAAGCCGCCGGGCCTTGGCTGAAAGATAGCGGCGGAACGTGGGAAACGCCTCGCGGATCGCTCCCAGCAAAGCGTCGAGCGTGGGCTGGTCGATGCGGTTGGCGTCGAGCGCGGCGTCAAGCACCGAAGCTCGTCCGCGCCGCCTGGCCAAGGTGAGCGCCGTGCCTTTCACTCCGTTCAAGCAGGCCGCCACGGTCGTCTTGATCGAGCCCCAACCGGCCAGTTCGGCTTCGTACGCGCGGCGGCGAATCTCCGGGTCGGCATCAAACGACAGGTTGCGCACCACCGTGATTGGCAGCCGCTGGGTCTTTCCATCACGCTCAAACTCGACCTTGAGCTGACTGGTGACGTTGCCCTGCAATTTGCCGAAGGCGGCGCCGGCATCGACGCACAATTCCGCGGCCAACCCTTCCAGCTCCTCGCTCATCAGAAATTGACTCTGGCGGGCGGCTTCGAGCAGAAAGAAACGATGCCTTTGGAGGCACTCATTCTCGTCGATGAGCCGACCAAGCAGGCACCCCAACGAACCAAGCCACGATTGCAGCCGCACGTTCAGTTTACGGCGCCGCACGTCGAGCAGTTCCAGCTTGGAGGTTTCGCGCTGGGCCAAGGCGTCGTAGCTGTTCGTCGAAACGAAGGCATAGATGAACGATTCCAGCGTTTCGTACAACCGTGCCAGTTCGTTCAGCTTGCCCAAGGCGTCGGCCAGCGCCGCGGCGGTGCCGGGCGCCGCCTCGTCCGGCGGCGGCGTGAGGCGGCGAATTTGGTCGCGATCGAACGCTTGTTCGATCGTGTCCAGATCCTGGGCAAGACGCCGGCAAGCCTCGCGGTAATCGGCTCCTGTGAGGCTTGAATAGACGTTTGACAAATCCCAACGCGTGGGCGGGCCGCAAGTGCCGGCGGTGTCTGTTTGCATCAATCGTACGAGGAAAGGGAAGCTGGAATTTTAACGAGCGAAGCTCTACACTACAGGAAGAACCAGACGCGCCGCCAAGAAGAATCTTTATAACCTCCACAGACCCCGGGGAAAACCATGCCCATTAGTGAAGACGCCGTCCGAGAAGCTTTGAAACAAGTGATCGATCCAGAATTGTTCGTCAACATCGTCGATCTGGGCCTCGTCTATACCGTGACCGTCGCCGAGGGGGCTGAAGGAAAACTCGACGTTGCCATCGAGATGACGATGACCAGCCCGGCCTGCCCGGCGGGGCCGCAATTGATTCAGAATTCCAAGGATGTTCTGGCGCGGCTGGAGGGCGTCGGGCAGGTAACCGTGAAACTCGTCATGATTCCGCCTTGGACGCCCGACCGCATGACGGACGACGCCCGCGACCAGTTGGGCATCTTTTAACGTAGAGCGGCACGATAGATGGGGCGGCCCGCCGGGCCGTCCCAATGTGGGGCGGCCCGCCGGGCCGTCTTTCGCTTCAGACGGCTCGGCGAGCCGCCCCACGGACTGGTTTCTATACCGTGTTTACGGCGTGGGCGTTTTGTCGGCCGCTTCCGCTGGCGCCACCGGCATCAGCGTTGGCGCATCATGATGCCCATTGCCAGTATGAGCCTCCACCGCCTGCTCCGCGACCGTGGCCGCCGGCTCGGGTTCTGCCGTCGTGGGCTTCGCACCGCCGGAGGTGATCGTCCAGTCGCGCCGCTGGCGAGAACTGGGGATGCTCATCGCTTTGCGATACTTGGTCACCGTGCGGCGGGCCACCGTCAAACCATGTTTGCCGAGCTCCTTGACCAACTCATCGTCGCTGAAGGGGTTTTGTTTGTCTTCGTGGTCGATAATTTCCTGCAGTTTCAGCCGTACCGTATCCCAGGCGACTTCCTCGCCCGAGGCGCTGACCGTGCCGCCGCCAAAGAAGCGTTTGAGCGGAAAAATGCCGCGCGGCGTTTGAATCCACTTGTCGTCGACCGCTCGGCTGACCGTCGTCACGTGCACGCCCACCTTGTCGGCGATCTGCTGCATCTTTAACGGCTCGATGTATTCCGGGCCTTTATTGAGAAACTCCGTCTGATGATCGACAATGGCCTGGGCCACGCGCGTGAGCGTGCTGCGGCGCTGCTCGATCGACTCGATCAACCACTGGGCCGAATTGACCTTGCGCTTGATCCACTCGCGTTCGGCCTCGGTGGCTTTGCCTTGCTGCAACAGCTTGCGGTAGTAGGGACTGATGAAAAGCGTCGGCGTGCGACCGTCTTCCAGCACAATTCTGTACTTGCCGTCGTCGGACAGTTCCAAAAAAATGTCGGGCGTGACGGTGGGGGCATGCACGTCGCCAAACATGGCGCCCGGCTTGGGATTCAGCTTGCGCAACTCGCCCAGCGATTCTTGGATGAGATCCATCGAGTAACCGGTGCGGCGTTCGATGACAGGCATCCGGTTGTGTTCGAGATCTTCCAGATGGCCGGAGATCAACGTGCGAAGCTGCTCGTAACAGTGCATGCCCGGCATGAGCTGCAAGAGCAGGCATTCACGCAGGTCTCGAGCGCCGACGCCCGGCGGATCGAGCTTGTGAATGACGGCCAAAGCCGCTTTCGCCACGGCCAGTTCATCCGCTCCGCCGGTCGGGTCGATCAGTTCTTCCAGCCGTATGGGCAGGTAGCCATTGGAATCGAGACTGTAGATGATGCGTTCGCACATGGCGCGGGCGCGATCATCGAGATCGAACCAGCCCAATTGATCGCACAAATAGTCGTGCAGCGATTGTGGCCGAGCCACCATGTTGGCCATCGCGTCGTGCTTGCGGTCGCCTTCTTCGGCCAGTCGCGTGCTGCTGGGCCGCAGGCGTTCTTCAAACGTGTCGGGCCACTCTTCATCAAGATTCAGCAGACGCTCGAAATCGTCTTCATTGTTTTTGGTTTCATCGACGACCAGTTCTTTTTCGTCAGCGGTGGGGGCGTCGGGGTTGATCTGTTCGAGATCCTCGTCAGGCAGATCGGGATCGGTATCGAGCCTTTCCAGGCAGGGGTTTTCCGCGATTTCTTGTTCGATGCGCTCTTCCAACGCCATGATCGGCAGTTGCAATATTTCCATCGACTGAATCATCCGCGGGGCCAGCTTTTGCTGCTGGGCCATCTTCATTTCTTGGCCGAATGATAATCGCATAGGAAGTTGTCCGTTGCCAGTTGCCAGTTGCCAGTTGTCCGTTGCGACTGGCAACGGACAACCGGCAACGAACTAAAATTTTTGTCGTCCAGCCAGGGCGTCGGCCAGGATTTCCTTGTTTGCAAATTCTAGCACGCTGCCGGTGGTGATACCGCGCGCCAGGCGCGTGATCTCCACCGGTAGGTCTTGTAACTGATTGGAGATGTATAACGCCGTGCCATCTCCTTCCAGCGTGGGATTCGTTCCCATGATGACCTCGCGAAAGCCGCCGTGGCGGACGCGCTCCACCAAAGCGGCAATGGTCAGTTGATCGGGCCCAATGCCCTCCAAGGGCGCGATGCGCCCCAATAGCACATGATACAAGCCACGATAGCTGCCGGCCTGCTCCAAGGCCATCAAGTCGCGCGGTTGTTCCACCACGCACAATAAACTTCGATCGCGTCGCGCGTCGAGGCAGAGAGAGCATTCATCGCCTTCCGCCAGATTATAACAAGTGCGGCAGTACCGCACGTTCTCCTTCACGTTGCGAATGGCGTCGGCCAAGGCCAGCGCTTCCGCCTTATGCACCCGCAATATATGGTATGCCAGCCGCTCGGCCGATTTCTTGCCAATGCCCGGAAGCTTGGCAAACTCGTCGACGAGCCTGGTCACCGATTCCGTAAGTAGCGTCACGCTTCCATCGTTCCTTCGTCTTCCTCGTCATCAGTGAGAGGGCCTGGGTGCGAGTGTCCACGTCCAAGACTGGCCAGGGCTTCGTCGATGCCCGGCATGCCAAAACCTCCGGCCAGATTGCGCATGGCCTCGGCATGCATTTGCTTGGCCTTGCCGATGGCCTGGTTGGCCGCGGCGCAAATCAAGTCTTCCAGCAGTTCGCGGTCTGCGTCGGAGATCAAGCTGGGGTCGATGCGGCAATGGAGCACTTCTTCCAGCCCGTTGACCTCCAACTCAACCAAGCCGCCGCCGGCGCTGCCGACGGTCTTCTTCGAGCGCAGTTCCTCGCCCACGCCGGCCAGCCGGCCTTCGATCTGCTTCGCCTGCTTGATGAGCGACGTCAAATTACCTAGCGCACCTAGCATTTTTTGCTTTTCTCCTTCAAGTTAGCCCGACGTTCGTTCCGAATCATCAACCCGCACCGGATAGGCGCCGAACAATTCCGCCGCGCGACGAATCAGCGGATGTTCGGCCGCATCCGCCAACCGCTGTTGCGGCGACACTAATTTCTTTCCCGCCAGTCGATTGTCTGCCAGTCGATTGTCTGACTGCGCGAGCGTATTCGCTTCCATCTCCGCCGCCAGCAGGTCAAACTCGACCCGCACTTGTCGGCCCATTGCCTTCGCCAATGCCTGCTCCAACTTGGAAACATTCTCAGGCCGTTCGCAATAGGTCTTACAAGAAGTATACTTCTCCGGGAAAGAGGCGACTAGCCGGTTCGGCGCGGGAATTGCTACCCGCGACACAAATCTCGCCATCTCCGCCAGCATATCGCCAAGCTGTTCAACGACTTGCCCCCAAACCGCTTCAGCATCGACCGGCGCCGCGACCGCCGCCGTTTTTGTCGCTGGTTCGGGCGCGACCGTGGCCGCCGGCTTGACTTCCGGCGCAACCGTTGCCGGCGACTCAGGATTTGACGCGGGACGAACTTCGGGCTGGATAGGCTCATCGGCGCGTGTGGCAGCCGCCTGGTTCGCCGTCGCGGCGTTCTGTAGGGAACGCACTCCGTGGCGTTCCACTTCAACGCCCGCCCCAGGCGTCGGATTCGCCGTCACGGCGTTCGTTAGTTCAACGAGCGGTTTTTTTTTTACATCCGTCGGGGCGGAGGAAACCGGCCGGGCCTGTCCGTCGCCGGCGAGCGCCGGGGCGCTCCCCTCGCGAAGCTGGCCGATCAATCCGGATAACGCTTCCAGGTCTTCCAGCCGGCAGATTCGCACCAACGCCAATTCCGCCAAAATGCGTCCGTGCGTGCTGTATCGCAACCGAGCCAGGGTTTGGTCGAGAATCTGCATGAGGGCCAGCACCGTTTGCAAGCCCAACTGCCGGCCGACCTCGGCCACCGCTTCGTGGTCGCCGGGAGAACTGTAGAGCATCAACTCCGCCGAACCGCCGGCCGCGGTGACCATCACGTCGCGAAAATAGCCCAGCAGTTGGTCGATGAGCGGCCCCACGTCGGCGCCTTCGATCAAGGCCCGATCAAGATCGGCCAGCGCGGCCGCGGCGTCGCGGGCTACCAGGTGCCCGGCCAACTCCACCAAGCGACGGTCGCCGGCGGTGCCCAGCATGCGGTTGACGTCGTCGAGTGAAAGTTTTTGGCCGCCAAAGGCCAATAGTTGTTCCAAGAGCGACTGGCTGTCGCGCATCGAGCCGGCCGCGCGGCGGGCGATGGCTTCCAAAGCGGCCGCTTCGGCCTCCACCCCTTCCGCTTCGACAATCTGCCGCAGTCGCTCGGCAATCGATTTGGTCTGGATGCCCGCGAAATCAAAGCGCTGGCACCGCGACAGAATGGTGATGGGGATTTTCTCGGGTTCGGTCGTGCAAAAGATGAATTTCACGTGCTCGGGCGGCTCTTCCAGCGTCTTCAACAGGGCGTTGAAGGCTTCTTTGGTGAGCATGTGAACTTCGTCGATGATGTAGATTTTGAAGCGGGCGCGGCTGGGCCGTACGTTGACGTTCTGCCGCAGTTGCCGCATTTCGTCGATACCGCGATTGCTGGCGCCGTCGATCTCCAGCACATCGACATCATCGCCCGAACTGATGCCCCGGCAGATATCGCATTCATTGCAGGGCGTGGAGGTGGGGCCATGCACGCAATCGAGCGCCTTGGCCAGAATGCGCGCCGACGAAGTCTTGCCCACGCCGCGCGCTCCGGTGAAGAGATACGCATGGCCGACCCGGTTGGTGGCAATGGCGCCGCCCAGTGCCTGCGCCACATGTTGCTGCCCGACCAACTCGGCGAAGGTTTGCGGGCGATACCGACGGGCGACAACGACATATTCGCCCGGCGGTTCGGTGGTGGAAGTGACCGCGTCCGGCATCGGTGGGGCTTGAGCTTTGTCAGGCATTCGTTTGGATCAGAGTCGTGGCACAGGGCAGGCATTGTCCGCGGTAAACTCGCGGTGGAACATACCCGGCCTGCGAGTCGGCAACCCCCTTATCTTAAAGGAGATTTGACAAAGGACTAGCCCCGCGGAGATCCAACGATGAACGTCAAGTGCGTCGGGCGTGATGACGCCCCCGTTTTTAGTCCATTATTGCGGCTGCTTTTGAAGGCTGGGCGGTAGCCACGTAGGATGGGCTTCCTCGCGCGTCACCAAGCAATACGGACGGGCCAGGAGGCCCATCCTCCAGTCGCGTCAAACCCAATGATTTAGCCTGGACAAGGCACTAGATTTGCGCATACCGTGCGCCGAGAGCGCGTCGTGGCACAGCGCAAGACGTAACCCTGGGTTGGCAAAGCAACCTACACCTGAGGTTCTGAAGGGGCCTGACGCACGCTGCCAGCCAGCGTTCAGCTTTGGACGGCCGGGAAGGCCGTCAGGCGGCGATTCGCAGAGGCTCGATTTCGCTAAAGAGATTGACCGTGGCCAGCATATTGCCATCGTCGTCATAAAACTGAATCAGCCCGGCCTCGATGAGCCACATGGCAAAGTATCCCTCGGTCTGGTAAGTGCGACCGCGATACTTGCCGTCGTCAATCAGAATGATTTCATTCAGATCGTCAACCAAGTCGTCGGCAATTCCCAGGTCGGCAAACGTCTGTCGAACCACTTGGCGTACGTCGTGAGCGCAAGGCAGAACACGCATCGGGGCAACCTCCTGTCGCTTGTAAGCGGCCAGCTTCCTACCGGCCATCAGATTCTTATTTTACCGATCAACCCGCCATTCGCGAAGACCGCTTTTATCTGATGCACTACTTTTATCGACAGGCGAGGCGGCAGCGCTTTTCCAATCGACGCGGACGCCGCATAATCCGCCTAACCTCCAACGACGCGGCTATTCGGGTAGCCCCGCGGCGCTTTAGAGGCTATCCGAAAACTCGCCGTGGGGCGGGCCGCCGGCCCGTCTGACTGCAAAAGACGGCTCGGCGAGCCGCCCCATGATACGCCGCCACGGCGAAATCCGAGTTTTCGGATAGCCGCTTACTTCGCAGGGGCGGAAATGCGACATGATCGTCTCGATCACAGACGTTTTACTCGTGGCCGTGTAAAGCCTGCAATGTGCCGATCGTAACGGTCGTGACGCTGCCGATAAACGGCGCCAAGCGGCACGCAAATCGTGCCGAAGCTGACCGATGGCGACACCGCCGGGAGGAAAAAATGGAATCGACAGGTTCAGCGGCGTCAGATCCGCTGGTCGAGGCGGCTCGCGAGCGAGGTCTGCCGGCGGCAGAGGTGCGGGCGATCGCCCAACGAATTGCCGGCCGCGTTTGCGGCGACTGCGACGCGTGCTGCACGATCAAGGCCGTGCGAGAACTGGGCAAACCGAGCCAAGCGGCTTGCCGGCACTTATGCCAGACCGGCTGCGCCATTTACGATCAGCGGCCGAAAAGTTGCCGTGAGTACGCCTGCTTGTGGAGGCAAGGTTACATTACTGGCGATGAATGTTGGCGGCCGGATCAATTGGGCGTCGTCATTGATTACGAGCCGTTCGTGCGCATTCCCGGCACGGTGCTACTGGTGGTGTGGGAAATCGTGCCGGGCGCCGCGGAAAGCCAGCACGTCCGTCATGCCATCGATCAACTGCTCGCAGCCCACAAGCAGATCAAGGCCGTCGCCTACTGCGCCGCGGGTCAGCACGTCCGGCACGATTTTCCGATCGACCGCGAAACGTACCCCGGAGACGACGTCCCGCCGGCGCCGCCGATCTTCGCCTTCGACCAGGCGCGTGGCGTCGCCACGTACCAATTCCGCAAGGCGGGCTAGCGCGGCTTCATGTCGGGCGGGCGGCCGGCCGTTGTCGAAGCTGGCGCGCCAGGCGGGTTAAACCTGGTGCCGGTCGGAAAGGCCAGGCCGAACGTCTCCGCTAAAACGCGCAACAAGGCTTCGTCGTCATCGATCTGCGTGATGCTTTTATCGCCTTGGCGAACGGTCGTCAATTCCCGATTGCGCAGCAGGTGGCAAGCCTCAGGCGATTGCGCTTGCACCGTCAGCGTTTGCACGAACCGCGAGGCGGGATGCGTGGAGACATAGTGGTTGGCCATCTCGTAGTCGATCGGGTAGTGCGGCTCCAGCGTCAAAACATAAAGGTCTTGCCAAACGCCGTCGCGCAACGACTCAAGCACCCATTTGGTTCCCTCTTCGCGCAGACGAAAACTCCACAGAGCCTGCTGGAGAACCTTGCCTGGCGCGAAGGGCAACGGCGCCAAGGGGCCGCCCGAACCAAAGCCGACATCGACCAACCAACGCCGGCCTTCGGCATCAACGGCCAGTGTCATGTGCGTGTGCGGCAAGACTCGACTGGCGCCGAGCCGCACCCGCGCGGCAAGCGTTGTCAC
>DASVGM010000612.1:0-2480 GCA_036379555.1 Pirellulales bacterium
ACCGAAACGAAACAAGACTTCCGCCTCAGATGCCAGATACAAACCCTCTGGCAAATAGCCATCGTCGCGGAAGACGGGAATGGGCGAATTCGGCTCTACCATCAGATTCTCACGACGAGAGTTTCCAAAGTATCATAGCACGTAGCCGACTTCGTGAGAAGTCGGGTCGTGGTAGCAGGTTACGGCCGGGTGCATGTCGCACTTTGCGCGCGTCTTAGTTTCGGTTAGACAATGGGGTGGTGGACTTGGTGACGGCGGTAGTCGCCGCAGTTCAAAACAGGTATGCGCAGGCCAGGTGTGGCCTATCGGTTTCCGGCCCTTTCGTCTGCCGGCGCCGCCCCCCCCTTTTTTGGAGAAAAATACTTGTCTTCGCGTTCCTGGTGTGCCATACTGCCCGCCATCGCATCGGCCGCGCATGCGCTGCCGACGCCGCATCGGGATCATCTCATTCCTTCTTTTGTGAGAAAGGCGGTCAACTGTGTCATTCAATTCCCTTCGCCGCGCTGACAAATCTCGTCGTGACCAACGTCGAAAGCCGCGAGCTTCGCTCGCCTGTGATTTGCTCGTCCGTGGGTTAGGCGGGCACGAACCGCGGACGCGCCTGCGGATCGAAACCTTGGAAGATCGGCGCTTGCTCTCTGGCGTGACGCTGAGCGTCGACACGATCAATGACACCTCCGCCAGTTCCGCGTCGACGTCGCCCAACGACGTCAACGGCAATATCTCGCTGCGCTCCGCGATCCAATACCTCAACGCTCAAGGAACCGGCGGCACGATCAGCTTCAATCTCCCCGCGGGATCGACAATTGACCTTACCGGAGGGCAGATCGAAATTGAAAACAGCCTGAGCATCTCCGGCCCCGGGGCCGGCGCCTTGACGGTCGACCAAACGACCTACAACTCGCGTCTCTTTCAGGTCGATTCCGCGGCGACGGTTTCCATGTCGGGCCTGACGCTGACCGGCGGCCAAACAACCGGCGCCTCCGGTACGGGCGACGGAGGCGCTATCTGGAACAACGGCGGCAACCTCACGTTGTCGGAGATGACGTTGACGCATAATACGGCGAACAGTGCTCGCGGCGGCGCGGTTTGCAGTTCGGGCGCGTTCTCGGCGACAGGCTGCACCTTTTCAAATAATTCGGCCGTTAACGGCGGCGCGCTGGAGAATATAATGCTCGCCACGGCGACGGTCGATGATAGCTCGTTTACTGGAAACTCCGCCCTGTATGGCGGCGGCATCTATAATTTCGGCCAGATCACGATCAATGACAGCACGCTACAGGGAAATTCCACCAGCGGGCCAGACGGCAACGGATTGTATGATGGCGGCGGACTTGACAACGACGGCGGGACGGCGAATGTTACGGCCAGCACGTTCGTGGATAACTCCGCGCGCGGCACGGGCGGCGGCATCGAGGCTCACGGCGGTTCGGTCACGGTAACCAACAGTACTTTCTCGGGCAATTCCGCCACCGCTAGCGGCGGCGGAATGCTGCTTGTCTACACCGGCGGCACGGCCTGGGTGAACAGCAGCACATTCTCAAACAACTCGGCCGCCAGCGGCGGCGGACTCGTTGTTAGTATTGAGCAGTTTGGTGGCCATGTCGCAGTGGCCAACACGATTGTCGCGGGAAACACCGCGACCGGCGGCGATCCCGACGTGGCAGGTCAGTTCACTCCCAGCGACCACGACCTGATCGGCATCGTGGGCAATGCGACCGGGTTTAACACCACGGGTTCGTGGGCAAGCCTTGTCGGCACGGCGAGCGCCCCGATCGCCCCAAAGTTGGGGCCGCTGGCCGACAACGGCGGCCCGACACAAACTATGGCGCTGTTGGCCGGTAGCCCCGCCATCAATGCCGGCGACAACCATCCTGAAAGCACCGGCGTCACGGGCATGACCGCGCCCACCACCGATCAACGCGGCGAGCCGCGGATGACAGCTTCCAACCCTGCGATCGATATCGGCGCCTACGAGGCTCAAGAATCAGCCACCACGATTGCCACTACGACCACTTTGGTCAATGTTACCAACAGCTACATCACAGCGCCGCTGTACGGGCAAGCGATTACGATGTCGGCGACCGTCAGCGACGCGGCCGGCGTCGTGAACGGAGGAACGGTTCAATTCTTCGATGGCAATGTTTTGCTCGGAAGCGCGGCCACCAACGACAACGGCTTCGCGCAGTTCGTCACGACCGCAACGCAGCTCGCGGCGGGCACGCACTTACTGCACGCGACTTACATAGGCGGCACGACGGAACTCCCTTCCAGCAGCGCGGCCAGGTCTTTCGCGATTGGCCAGGCGTTTTTGAAAGTGACAGTCGATGGTGCCTCGAAGGTCTACGGTTCGGCGAACCCCGCGTTCAGCGTCAGCTACACGGGCTTTGCCAGCGGCGATTCGCCCGCTTCGCTCGGCGGCAGCCTCGCGTTCGCCACTCCGGCCACGCCGGCCAGCAACGTCGGCCCGTACTTAGTCG
>DASVGM010000613.1:0-4281 GCA_036379555.1 Pirellulales bacterium
CAGCAGTCAGGCTTGTCTCGATCTGGCCGCTCGCCATTTGCGCACAATCGTGGCCGCGGTGGGCATTCAGCCAAATTACTGTGCCCAAGCCGCCCCGGCCGATTGGGATCGCGTGGCCCAAATGGCCGCCAACCCGCATGCCGTGGCGCTCGGCGAGACGGGGCTTGATCGGCACTGGGATTATTCGCCATTCGATGTCCAGCAAGATTTTTTCGATCGGCACCTGCGGTTGTCGCAAGAGCGCAGCCTGCCATTCATTGTTCACACGCGCGAAAGCGACGCCGACGTGCTGGCGATGCTCATCGAGGCGCGCCGCCGCGGGCCGCTGGCCGGTGTGATGCACTCGTTCACCGGCAGCGCCGAGACCGCCGATGCGTGCGTCAAGCTGGGGCTTTACATTAGCTTTGCGGGCATGGTTACGTTCAAAAACGCGGCAGACCTGCGGAGTGTTGCCAAGACGGTGCCTACCGACCGGATTTTGATCGAGACCGACAGCCCTTATCTTTCGCCGCACCCCTTGCGAGGCCGCCGCAACGAGCCGGCGCACCTGATTCACACGGCCGAGTGCCTGGCCCGCGAACGCGGCGTGCCGGTCGAGGAATTCATCCGTCAAACCGATGACAACGCCCGCCGGTTGTTTGGCATCGGATAACTAGAAGATCGCGCTGTACGAATTGCTGGTCGATGGATTTTCGCGACACCGAGCCGTACTGCCACAACCGCGTTGCTGGAGCCCGATTCTACCAGAAACCCATTTAAGGATCTCACGATGCTCGCTGCCGAAACACGACACCGCGATTTTCCGTCGCTGACCGACATGATTTACCTGAATACGGCGGCCGAAGGCATCCCGCCGCGGGCCGTGGGCGAAGCGCTGCAGGAATACTTTGACGACAAGCTCCTTGGACACGAGGGGCGCGAGCGCCATTTTGCCCAGTGGCAGGCGGCCCGCGAACTCGTCGGCGAAGCGTTTGGCCTGTCGGCGGACGAAGTGTCGATCTGCAGTTGCTCGTCGGAAGCTTTTAATATGGCGGCGCTGGCGCTGGGGCTGCGCGGCGGCGATGAGGTCGTCATCAACGATCTCGACTTTCCCGCGGGCGCCACGCCCTGGCTGCAACCGAATTGTCCGGCCACGGTGCGGCTGTGGCGGCATCGCCAAGGCGCGTTGATGGTCGAAGACTTACAAGCCTTATTGCGGCCGACGACCCGGCTGGTGACCGTCTCGTTGGTGAGCTTCTACAACGGGTTCATGCTCGATTTGCAAGAGGTCGTCACTACGGTGCGGCGGCATTCGCCCGCCTTATTGGCCGTCGATGTCACTCAAGCGCTGGGCCGCGTGCCGCTCGAACTGGCCGGCGCCGATCTGATCGTCAGTAGCACGCACAAGTGGATTCTGGCAACGCATGGCGGGGGCTTGGTCGGCGTGCCCGCCGCGCGGGCCACCGAGTGGACCGTGCCGGCCGGCGGATGGTTCAACTTGCAAGATGCCTTCGGCTCGGAGAGATTCGAGCGGGCAGTCAGCCGTCCTGGCGCGGCCGGCTTTACCGTGGGCATGCCCAACATGCCGGCCGTTTACGCCGTGCGGGCGGCGCTGCATTACATCCATCACGTCGGCGTGGCGGCCATCGACCAGGCGGCGCGGCCTTTAGTGCTGCGATGTTTGGAAGAGCTCCAAAAAATGCCGGTCGAATTGCTCACGCCTGTTGACCACGACCACTTGGCCGGCATCATCGCATTCCGCCACCCGAAAAGCGAAGAGATTGCCCGATGCTTGCGTGCGGATAAGGTCCACGTCATGGCGCATGCCGGCCGTCTGCGTGTGGCCCTGCACGGGTACAACACCGAGCAAAATGTCGATGCTTTCCTGGGCGCGCTCGCTACGGCACTCAACCGGGTCTAGGGCCATGACGCCGAGAGCGATGGAAATCCGTCAATACCAGGAATCCGACAGGAATCGGGGCGAATTGTCGGAATGTTTATGCCGATCGGCGTGGCGCCACCACCCGGCTACAGCGAGCCGCCCCTCAGCGAAGAGGAATGGAAGCGCAGAAAGCGGGCCGGCGGGCGGCCAAAATGCGCGGGTGGCACGCCGGACGGGCGTAGAAACCAGCGTCAGCAACCAGCCGGGCAAGCCGGCGGCATGGCATTGATCGGCGCCGCGCCGCGGATTCATTATTGCGCAATTGACGAAGATTGCAATCAAGGTGAACGTAGACCATAACGGATGTAGCGAGGTATTCATGCTTTTCCACATCGCCTGCTTGGTGCTTCGACGATTGGCAATTGCGGCGCCGGCCCTGTTGGTTTGCCTGGCTGCACCAGCGGCCGAGCTGTCGGCGGAACTGCCGTGCTCGACGCCGCCTCGCTACCGCCTGAAGCCGGGTCAAGAATGGATCTATCGCGTCACCGCTTCGGAAGAGATCGGCGAATCGGGCGAAAAACAGACTGGCACTCCGCGGGAAGAAAGCCAATGGCACGTCACGGTCGTCCACGAGAACGACGATGGCTCATGGCGGCTTTTCATTCGCACCGAGCAGGCGTTTCTCAATGCCGATGGGAGCGTGCGACGTAAATCCGACTCGTTCGATTATTGCGACCTTCGCCCGGACGGTTCCTATTCGCTCAACGAACAGACGGCGATCTTCAAGATGCTCTTTCCCTATGAGCTGTTCTGCCGGCTGCCCGACACACCGGCCGAGGCGGACGGCGAGTGGAGCTATCAACCTCCGGCATATGGAATCGAGCTGAAGTATCGCGTCGAAAAGACGGACGGCCCCGAATGGGAGATAACCGCAATTCAGAAAGACGACTATTCCGACGGGGGCTGGCAACTCGTGCGCAGATACGAGTTCGACCCGGCGCTCGGCATGGCGAAAACGATCGTGCGTGAATCGATCGAGCTTAAATCCGGCAAGCCGAAACATCGGCGAACGGTTTCGCTCATGGACGAGACACAGAACGACGCCGCATGGACCGCGAGATTCTATGAGGACGGGAAACGATACCTCGATGCCAACGCCAAGTGGATGGCGCTCTGCTACCAAGGGATCCGATCACGGAATGTGGACGATTGTCGAATGGCCCGGACCACGGCCCGCGCCGTGCTGGCGGCCGGCCGCCAACAGGCCGAAATGGACTATTTCAAGGACCTGTATGACGCCAACCTGGAGGCCCACGACAAGGAGGACAACGGGCATCTTGACGTGGTGAAAACTCGCGAGCGGTTTTTCGCGGCCGCGCCGAGTTTTTCGACGTCATGGCAAACGAAGGCTTTGGATGGCAGCACGTTTCGGCTGGCCGATCAACGCGGCAAAGTGGTGGTGCTTTATTTCTGGTCAGAAGGTTGCGAGTATTGCATGCTGGCGGCGCCGCAGATCTCGAAGCTGGCCGCGGACTACAAAGCCCGCGACGTGACAGTCGTCGGAATGTTTGTCGGAAACGTGCCTACGGATGATGACGGCGCGGCGCCGCGGCACGCCGGCACGAAAGCCTATCGCGGGTTCCCCCACCTCGAAGCGAAACAAATCTACGACTCGTACCAGCTCCAGCGATATGGGTTCGGCACGCCGTCGACGCTGGTTTTGGATCAACAAGGCAAGATTTGCGAAGCGTGGAGCGGCTATTCCGCCGATCTCGGGCAATGCCTACGGACGGCGGTCGACAGGCTTCGCGGCGAGGGAGAAGCCGCTGTCATCGAATTCTCGAATGATTGACCAGGCCGCCCGGCGGCGCGTATGCTGAACGGATTGCCATCCACCAACCGCGGGCCGAGCGAAATCTATGCAACTGGGACTGGTCACCTACATGTGGGGCGCCGAGTGGGACTTGCCCACCATTCTCAAGAACTGCCAAGAGACCGGTTTTGACGGAGTCGAGCTTCGCACGGGCCACAAACATGGTGTTGAGCCATCGCTGTCGTCCGCCGAACGGCGGCGCATCGCCGAGTTGTTTCCGGCCAGCGGAATTACGTTGGTGGGCTTCGGCACGGCCTGCGAATACCATTCGCCCGACCGGGCCGTCTTGCAAAAAAACATCGACCAGACTCGCGAGTTCATCAAGTTGGCGCACGATTGCGGGGCCAGCGGCGTCAAGGTGCGGCCCAATGGTTTGCCGGCCGACGTACCGGTCGAGAAGACACTCGAACAAATCGGCCGGGCGTTGGGCGAATTGGCCGAGTTTGGGGCGGGCTACGGCGTGGCGCTGCGGCTGGAAGTGCATGGCAAAGGCACCGATAAACTGTCCCACATCGCACGTATCATGGAGGTGGCCCAGCACCCCGGC
>DASVGM010000614.1:0-3020 GCA_036379555.1 Pirellulales bacterium
CGGGCGTATCGACCGGGCGATCGAGCGCCTGGCGATAGACCGCGCTGATCAGGTCGGCGCTATAAGGCGCGGCGTCGGCAATCAACGGCGGTTGGGCCGAAAGTAGCTCGCGCCGCTCAAGCGTTTCCAGACACAAGCTCGGCCTGGCGCGCCGAGCGCCCTTGCCGCGTTGAAGTCTGGGGTGTTCCCGCACGGCTTGCTCGCTGAGATCTGCGGAAGACTGAACCGATAAAAGCAACCATCGACCGCGACCCGCAATCTCCTTGCGGCCTGCCGTGCGACGTCCGGTTATATCGAGTGCGGCGATTTGCCGCCCCGACATCCCGGCGGCGCACTGCGGCCGTCGATTTCAATCGCCGCGCTGCGATCGCCTGCTGGGCGAGTCGCAGTCAGGCGATAGCAAAAAAAATTTCCAAAGGGTACTTGCTAATGCCGGCGTAAGCTGCTAACATCGTTTGAAGCTGGCGCAAGTCAGCGCGGCCGCCCAGGTACCTGCCCCGCCTGCGGCGGTCGTTTTTTTGCGCCCACCATGTTGCCTGTGGCAGCAGTCGCGGACTGGCCTGCGCAAAACGCCCGACTTTGATACGATAACGAACTGAGGTTCCATATCGGATTTGTTCCGCACCGCCACCGCCGGGCTTGCCCCGGTGGAAGCGCTGACTGAATGGCTAGCACGAACGTCTCCCGACAGGTTCTTTCCGTTTTCGCGTTGCATCCGCCGCCGAAGGCGGCGGATGCAACGCGAAAACGGGGATGCGTTCGGATCTGCACATCTAGCCAGTCAGTCATCGCTCGACGGGGGCAAGCCCCGATCGTGGCGGAATAAATCTAGTATCAAACAAGTCGGAGCGCAACAGCCGATTTCGCGCAGGCCAGCCGCGGACCCCAGCCCGTCGCCAGAGACCTGGACGGCTTGGGAAGGCCATCCTCCATTTCCCATGCCCGCCGGGCTTGTTAGCGGCTTTGGAGATAGCCCGCGCTCGATTCAAAATATTTGCGCCGCCGACGTTGGCCGGAATCAGCGTGCTCGGCCTGCTGCCGCTTAAGATCGTCGTGATTGGCTTGGCACAAGCGGCAACCGGCCTCATCAAGATGAAAGGCGATATACGTCGCGTGGTCTTGGGGGAGCACGCCGAGCAAATAGCTGCCAAGCTCGTTCCGCGTGGGGCAAGTCAGCCGGTGCCGCCGCCAAATATTGCCCAGCGAGTGACAGCCGTCATCGCGGCGCGCGTGAACGCCCGCCAGGCGTTGGGCCAATTGCGCATCGCCCCGCACGGCCGCTTCAATACGGGCCATTTGCTCGCCTGGCAGCGCTTCGTCAAGATAGGCTTCGAGTTCGGTGTCGGTGAAGTTCATGGTTTGCCATTATACCGCATACGTCCGTCTTGGTCGAAAAGCAAAGGTCGCTCCGCGACGGGGGAAAGCGGCGATGAATCGCCGCACTCCAAAAAGGAAGCCTCATTCCAGCCCGCGTGCAGTATAATGCCGGCTGTTCCGTAGCGGGCCCGCCAAATTGTCAGACGAAGAGAGTTGAGCTTATGAATCGACGAGAATGGGTTTCAGCCGCCGGCGGCGCCGGCTCGCTGGCGCTCTTAGGGCTTGGCGCCGCTCAAAGCGCCGGCGCCGCTGAAAACGGCCACGGCCCAGCGGCGGCCGCCGATGGCAAAAAATTGCCGCCGCTGGAAATCACCGATATCAAAACGGTGCTTACCGCGCCGGCCGATATTCGGCTCGTAGTGGTCAAGGTGTTGACCAACGAACCCGGCCTTTACGGCCTTGGTTGCGCCACGTTCACGCAGCGGCCGCGCGCGGTGGAAGTCGCCGTCGAAAAATACCTGAAGCCGTTTTTGCTTGGCAAAAACCCGTTGGCCATTGAAGACGTTTATCAATCGTCGTTCGTCAGTTCATATTGGCGAAATGGCCCCGTGCTGGGCAACGCTATCAGCGGCGTCGATCAGGCCCTCTGGGACATTCTCGGCAAGCGCGCGGGCATGCCCGTCTGGCAGTTGCTGGGCGGCAAATGCCGCAAGGCCGTCGATACCTATCGACACGCCTCCGGGGCCAGCTTTGAGGCTGTCACCGAGCATGCCCGAACGCTCATGGAAGAAGGCTATCGCCATGTGCGGGCACAGGTGGGATTGCCTAACCTGGCCACTTACGGCGCCGGCAAGAAGGCCAAGTCGATGAAGGCGCCGGCGAAGCCGTGGGAACCGGCGCCATACGTGCGGATGATACCGCGATTGTTCGAGCACTTGCGCGGCGAGCTTGGCGACGAAGTGGAGCTATTGCACGACGTGCATGAGCGCGTGCCGCCGATCATGGCCATGCAGTTGGCCAAAGACCTGGAACCGTTTCGGCTGTTCTTCTTGGAAGACCCATTCAGCCCCGAAGATGTCGGCTATTTCACGCACCTGCGCCGCCAAACGAGCACGCCGATCGCGATGGGCGAGTTGTTCAACAATCCCAATGAATACGTGCCGCTCATCAGCGGGCGATTGATCGACTTCATTCGCATTCACATTTCGCAGATTGGCGGATTATCGATGGCGCGCAAGGTGGCGGCCTTGTGCGAGTTCTTCGCCGTGCGCACCGCCTGGCACGGTCCTGGCGACGTCTCGCCGGTGGGCCACGCCGCCAACGTGCATCTCGATCTCGCCACGCCCAACTTCGGCATTCAAGAAGCGCGCGCTTTCACCCAGGCGGAGCAGGACATGTTTCCCGGCTGCCCTGAGTTGAAGGACGGCTACTACTGGGCCAGCGACCGTCCGGGCTTGGGAATCGATCTGGATGAAACGCTGGCCGCGAAGTTTCCGATTGAAGACGATCCGCCGTTCGATCTGGACTGGGGCGGCGTGCGGCGGAACGACGGCGGCGTCGTCAAACCTTGACGCGCTTGTATCGATCAACCTGCGGCGCGGGCAATGCAGCGGGCCGGTCGTCCAGGAAAACCAAGCTGTGGCGAGCAACTCTTGCCGGGTAGCAACATCCAACACGCGCGGGCGAGCGAACGAAAAGCGGCC
>DASVGM010000615.1:0-4291 GCA_036379555.1 Pirellulales bacterium
CCTACAGAGTCCATTTGGTCGATCCAATCGCAACACCTAGCCTGGACAAGGCACGAGCGTCAAACGCCTCGCCAGACATGCAGCAACCATAACGCGGCGACCGCCGTGACCGCGGCTTTGTACTCGCGGTTGTCGAGCCACTGCGTCAGCGACCAGTCACAGCCGAATTGCGTGAACGGCCGATAAGGGAAGAATTGCGGGGCGGTCGCCGCGTATTGCGCCCACGCCGCGCCATGTCGCTCGGCCAGACGACGTTCCTCGCGCTGAATGGTCAGCAGGTAAATCACCAGCACCGGCCCAAACACCACGCAAGCGTCAAGCAGGTTGCCAACCAGCAGGCAAAACCCAAACATCATCAAGAGCGAGCCAAGATAAAGCGGGTGGCGGCAGAGCCGATAAGGCCCGGTCGTCGCCAGCACTTTGCTCTTGTTGATCACACCGGCCGCCCAGGAGCGAATCGCGATGCCCAAGAGTACGGTCGCCAGCCCCGTCAGCACCAGCGGATCGTGGAAATCGCCCGTGTCGTGCGGCCGCGTGCCGGTCGCCAGGTCTTTTGAAATGAGACAGGCAAACACGAACAGTGAAATGGTCACCCGCTGCTTGACCAAAAAGTCGCGAAACGTAGGGGCGCTTGCCGCCGGCTGAATGGCAGTCATGGTGTCTCCGGACTGGAAATGGGCCGCAACTTATAGCGTGGATTGGAGATGGCGGTCAATAGCGGTCGGGATTACCCCCAGTTCTGACACAGTGTTTGAATTGTCTGAACTTGTGTCCGCAACAGGGTTTGCACCGTGGCCGGGTCGCCGCCCTCGGCAAAGACGGTTAGGACCGGTTGCCCCGCCGAGATGCTGGCGCCCGGCCGCGGAATATCGGCCACCGCGGGCCATAAGCCCGTGCCACGCCGGTCAAGCAGCGACTCGCTCAACGCGGCTTCGATCTGAAGTGGCCGCTCCGCGTAGCACACCTGTTTGCCGTAAACGACCGCAGATGAAGCGACCGGCGGGGGCAACCGCAGCTTCTGGCAGGCCTCCCGTTGCGCTTCGATGGCATTGAAGCCCAGCGATCGTTCCAGCACTTCGACCGACGCCGTATACCGCGGATTCACTTCAATCGCCCAGATATCTTCGCTATCCGCGACGAAATCGACGCCAAACAAGCCGCGCAGCTCGAATTCCGCCGCCAAAGCATCACCTAGCCGGCAAACGGCGCTTTGTTGGCCGGGCGGAAGCGTGACCGGGCCGATCGAGCCGGCGTATTGGAATGGCCGATCGACGCTTGAACTGAACAGTTGCCGGGTAATTCCCAGCAAACTCGCCCGGCCGCCGCTGGCAACGAACACCGCCGCGTGCGCCGCGCCGGCGATCCGCCGCTGGTAATACCAGCCCCGATCATGCGGCGCCGTTCCGCCGCGCCATTCGCCGACCTTCATCCCCCCGCTGGAGCGCCGATGTTTGAGAAGCCAACTGCCATCCGTCGCCAAGCCGTCGTGCGCGGCGCGACACTCAGGAAAACGCAACCCCGCCGCCGCCAGCACTCGGCCCAACTCCAACGGGTCGCGCACGCGTTTGAGATTGCCGGCGGCCGTGCCCCAGAGCGTATGCCGCCGCGAAATGCGTTCGACGAGCGTGGGGTAGTTTTCCAGGCCGCCGGTAAACATCCACGCGCTGCGAGGGGCCGCCTCCGCGATCGACGACAGATCGCAGGGGAAGTGATGCGCGATCTGCCCGAGCGTGCTGCTCGGTAGGTCGGCATCGCAAAACATATCTCCGCAAACCGGCCGCAAACCGGCCCGCGCCGCCGACTGCGCGGCGGCGCGCGCGCTGGCCCCCAAAATGACGAGCGATTCGGTCATGATGATACTCCCTGCTGCCACGATCGACCGCCGCGCGACGATCCTGATAAGCATATTATACGTCGCGCGGCCAGGAATGAGTCTGTCCCCCGGGGCCAGCGAGCAACGCTTCGGCGTCGGTGACCAGCGCGGTTAAGCGGTCGACGAGGTTCGTCAACTCCGGCGCCGGACGTTTGCGGCGCTCAAGGGCGGCACGCACCGCCAGCAACCGTTCGCTGAAGGATTCTTCCGCCGGCGATTCCGCCCCGGCCGATAGTCGCCGGCGTATCCATTGCCGGCCGGCGATTTGCAGCGCCGCCGCCACGGGAGCGCCCAAAATAAGTCCCGTCACGCCGGCGATGTCGGCTAAGCCGAAGATGATGAAGGCGGTAATCAAAGCGTTGTAACGACGGCGGTCAAAAAAACGCGGCTCGACATACAGTTGCAGAACCAAAAAAACAAACACCGTGTAAGCCATCGCTGGCAAGAGCGTGGCCAAGGCCGCTGAGGCATCTGTCAGCAAAGCCGGGGCCGAGAACAAGAGCGATAAACCAACGGCCAGCAGCACACCCACCCACGGAATCAGCCAGGCAATGGCGGCGCTCGCGGCCAACAGCGCCGCATACGGTTGCCGCAGCAGATAGTAGCCCAACCATAACAAGAGTCCGGCCGCGACGCTCTGCACCACCTCGCTCCGCAGGTACGCGCCCAGCTCTGATTCGATCGCGCGCCAGGTATCGCGCGCCGCACGCCGTTGGCCGACCGGCAACAGCGACAGCCAAAGCCGCTCAAAGCGGACCTGATCGATCGACCAATAAACGCCCAGAAACACCACGATCACCAGGTCGATGACCATGCCAAACAAACTGAACGTGAACCCCAGCGCCGTTTGCAGCAGCGCGGCCCCTTCTCCGCCGGCCAGCGAAGCGAACAATGCGTCAGGCGTTGGCAGCACGGCATACGCGCCGGCTCTCTCCGGCGCTCCATTTTCCAGGCGGTCAAACAGGCTCTGGTAGGCCACCACAAAGTCGTCGCTGAAGGTTTGAGCGTCCGTTGCCAGCGGAGCGGCCGCGGCGGCCAGCAGCAGCCCCAAGCCGCCAAAGACAACAAGGTAAGTGAGGGTCAGGGCTGCCATATACGGCAGTCGCTGGCGGCCGAGCCACACGATCGTGGGCCGCAGCGCCGCGGCTACCGCCAGCGACAAGAAAAACAGCAACGCCGCCGCCCGCCACTGCCAGAGCAGGTAAATGCCCAGCAGCACCCCGAGAACGACCAACGTATTGAGCGCCACGCGAATCATAGGGTCGCCTCCCGCGGAGCCGCGATCACTTCAGGCCGCGCGGCCGCAAGCAGCGCCTGGTCGATGTCTCGGGCCAGGCTTTCAACCTCTTCTTCCAACCGGTCGCTGCGTTCGGTGACGCGTGCCGATTTGCGGCGGAATTCGTTTTGCAAATCTCGCAGCAGCTCGCGAACCTGGAATCGCAACAAGCTGGCGGCGTCGCGACCGTTCGTCTCCGCCGGTTCCAGTGCTTCCGCCGGCTCAAACAGATAACGATCGAGCGCGAGCTGCGCGACCGCCGCCAGCGGAATGGCCAGGATGGCGCCCGCCAAGCCCCACAGCGCGCTGAGCGCGGCGATGCCGAGCAAGGTGACAATCGCGTTAACGCCGACAGAACGGTCCATCAATCGCGGCACCAGGAAATTGCTCTCAAACTGTTGCAAAAGCACCACGGCCGCCAAGGCCCACAGCGCGGTGGCCGGACTAACGGATAGTGCCACGAGCAAGGCCGGAATGGCCGCCAGCACGGGACCGAAAACCGGCAGCGCCTCCAGAATGCCCGCCAGCAGCGCCAGGGGCAACGCGTAAGGCACGCCGATGGTAAAATACACCGCGAAAACCAACCCGCCCATAATCAGGCAAACAAGCCCTTGCGCCCGCAGGTACGCTCCCAGTTTGGACTCAATGTCGTCGATGATCTCACCGGCTTCGGCCCGTCGCGCGGTCGGCAAAAACAGCAAAAAGCTGCGCTTGCTGCGCTCTTCATAAATCGACCAATAGAAGGCCAGCAGCAGGGTGGCCGTCAAAAGATAGACTCCTTTGGCCACGATTCCGCCGTAACCGATGGCCTGGGTCACGGTCTTGATGGCTGCTTCGCCGCCGGGCGGCTTGGCTTCACTGGAAAGATGCGACGGCAAACGCTCCGCGAACCGCGCGATCAGCTCGCTGGGTGTCTCGAGCAGGAACTGACGAAATTGGTGATACGTGCGCGGCAATCGCTCCAGCAGGGCCGTCGATTGTCCATACACGGCCGGAACAGCGACACCAGCCGCCGTCAGCAACAGGCCGGCGAGAAGCAGATAAACGATCACCGACGCGGTCGCGCGCGAAACGCCGCCGCGCTGGACCAACGCAACGACCGGACTGAGAGCGATCGCCACCACGATGGCAATCAGCAACAG
>DASVGM010000616.1:0-5016 GCA_036379555.1 Pirellulales bacterium
CAAGCGGAACTTTTCGACGGGCCCGATTGCGTGCGCCTCGCCGCCGTCCGGCCAAGCCAGCGTCTCCACCGTTGCCTGCCGGTCGCTGATGAGCCCCGTATCGTCCGGCAGGCCGCCGCTCTGGATCCGTCGCGATCGATGGCTGGCCTCGGCTTCACCCTGGCGAACGACATTTCCGATGACAGCCCGATCGTGGTCCGCGACTGCCTGTTCGATTACGCGATACTGTCCATCGCTGGCGTGGGCCGCTCGACGTTTGTCATTGAGCGGAATTACTTTCGGAACTCGAACGTGGGCCTGGGAGATCGGCTCGATCAGGCCATCGTGCGTCACAATGTGTTCGACGGAGAGAAAGCGTGCTTCTGGATCCAAGGACTGAGCGACATTGGCCGAATGTTGGAAATTCGCAACAACACCGCGGCGACCGGCGTTACGGTCGTGAGCGGAGCTCCTCTGCGAGGAGTCAGTCTCCGCAATAATATTACCGGACATGACGTGAATGTCGATGAACAGGTTTACAAACTGCGCGGGGAAATGGCCAAAAACTGGCGACGAGACCACAACTCGTATTTGCGCCGGTCGCTGTTTGCCAAGTCGCCGACCGACGTGACCGTTGATCCGGCTTACCTTTCCCTTGATCCGGCAGACCGCAACTATCTGCGCATTCCCGCCGACGGCCCGCAAGCAACCGGCGGCGCCGGTGGCGAACTGCCGACCTACATGGGCGCCTTGCCGCCCGGCCCGGCGCCCAAGGAAGGTGACTGGTTCACGCGGCTGCGCGAGCGTTGGACCGACGTGGGGTGGGCATTGCCCGCCACGCAACCCAAGCTGGGCAATGCCCACCCTACGATTGCCGAACCGCCGCCCTTGGAAGAATGGCTCAAAGGCCGCGAAGTGCTGACCGTGTCCCAGGATGGCAGCGGGAGGTTCAAAACGATCAAAGAGGCGCTCGAAGCGCTGCTTCCCGGACAGGTCGTGCGAGTACTCGACCGCGGCCCATATCCAGTGTCGCTGAACCTCGCAAACCTAGCGGACGACATCGGCCTTGTTTCCGACCGGCAGACGGTGCTGGAAATCTCCGCTTGGATTCCGGAGACGCAAGGCTCGCAACACCTGGCGGGAATGCACTTCGCCTACTTGTCGGGATTCCGCCTGCATGGATTCACGATCGTGGCCAAGAAGCCGCCGCACGGTACGTCCTTGGCGTTCGGCAATTGCGCGGACGTCGTCGTCGACGATTGCATCGTTCGAGAAGCCGGCCCCGACCACGGCAAGCAGGCCGGCGCGGCCTTGAGCGTTCAGTGGTTCGAGGGGGGCGGAAAACGCGGCCCGGTTTGGGTGCGTGATTCGGGCATCGAAGGTTTGCTGCGCATCGGCGGCGGCGGAGCGGACAGCGCGGAAAGCAGTGTCATGTTGGTTCGCAATTACTTGTACCGTCGCGGCTCGTCGGAAGCGGTTTTGATCGAAGCGGGCAATCTGTCGGGCGCGTTCGTGATGCGCGACAACGTGCTGGAAACGCGCGGCCAGGGGCTGACCTGGTCCTGCGCGTTTGATGTCGGCGGCCCGCTCGTGATGGTCAACAACTCCATTTTGGCACGCGGCTTTTCTCTCTGGGGCGATCATTTGCCCGACGATGGCCTGATCGCGAACAACCTTTTTGAAGTGGGCATCGGATTCTCCGACGGTCCAGCGCAGCGAGCCGCGGTCAAAGACTGGCGGGTCGGCCCGAACGCTTATCTGTCGGAGCCGGGGTCCAATGAGTTGCTGCGACCGCGGCCGACGGACGTCAGCGGCGACATGAAGCTTCTCAGCCGCACCGGGCAAGATCGCGACTTCCTGCGGCCGCGCGCGGACAGCCCTTTGGCCAGCGCCGGCGCCGGCGGCGATTTGCCCGGCTACATTGGCGCTGTGCCGCCCGGATCGGCGCCGAAGGAAGGCGATTCGTTCACCAGACTTCAGGAGCGTTGGCACGAGGCGGACGCGGCGGTCGACACGCTAAGCTCCCGATAAGCGGCCACGACACCGCAGCCGGCTGCGATTGCCGAACCGCCGCCCAACGATCGCTGAACCAAGGTAGGGTGCGCGTCACCGCGCTAATCCGGGTTGCGGTTTATGGGAAAAATGGATCAAGATCGAACGCCGCCGTGGCACTGCAGGCGCGTCGCGGCTACGGAAGCCCTCGGCCTGCTTCCCGTTTTTCGCGCAAGACGCGCACAAAGCTGGCGTGTTCAGCCGAGGCGAGGCCTTCTTCAAGTACGGCGAAAACTCGCGGCAGGTCACCGCGCAACAATGCGGCGCGGTCGAGCCACAGGCCCGGAAAAACCACGCTTTTGACAAGCCCTGTCTCGTCCGCGGCGATGGCAACGTACCGGCCTTCTTCAAGTTGAAACCAGTCGAGGGCGCCGTCGCGCGTGCGCCACACAAGGTATTCGCGCACGCCTTCGCGCTGATAAACCCGCAGCTTGGCGTGCAAATCGTAACTCACGCTCGAGGCGGCCACTTCGGCGATCAGTTCCGGCGGGCCCGCGCAATAACCGTCTTCATCGACGCGCGATTGCCCGCCCGAAGCTGGGTCGATCATCAGCAACAAATCGGGCTGTGGCTCGTTCTCGTCATCAAAGCGAACCGTGGCGTTGTCGGCGGCGTCGAGCCCGGGCGTTTGAGCCAGATAGTTGGCCAGCCAAGCGCCGAGCAAGAGATGCGGCCGACCATGCCGCATGGCGACGGGCGAGGGCATGTAAACAACTCCTTCAATCAACTCCGCCTTTTTCAGGCGCGGCATGGCATGGTAGCGTCGCTCAAACTCGGCGCGCGTCAATTGGTCGCCCGCTTCCAAGGGCGGTACGTAGGCGGCCGGCTCAGGAGCGGGCGCCGCGCCGGCGGTGGCCATAATACTCTCCGCGGTTGGTACACATATTGCCTGAAACATGGCCCGTCGCTGGACGAGCGCACTGCTTGATTTTACCACTGCCGCGGCCCCGCCGCCAGCGGCCGCCGGGTGTGACAGGGCCGAAAAAACACCAAACGATCTGAAAGATTCCGCAGTCTCACTCGTATGAGCCGCGCGTCGTGCTCGACGCGGTGTCGTGGATCGGCGGCAGCACGCTCTTTGACGGTCGCGCTGAGCCCGCATTGCGCACCGTCCGCTAGCCGACTTCGTGAGAGGTCGGGCCTGGCATGGGTTTACGGCAAGAATTCTTACGAATTCTGCCACACACAGGGTCACGCGTTCTCCGGGGCCGGTACACAATGCGGGTCAGCCTTTGCGGGTCACGCCGAATGGCGACTAATTCGCACGCCAAATTGGTTGCGTCTGGTTCCATGAAATTGTAAGCTGGCCTCCGAGTGAAAGACGGTACCGCTGTGCCTCATGGTCGTCGCGTGCTTGAGGCCATTCCATTTCTGAAGGGCTAAACGATGCGCCATCGCTTCGCGTTCTTGCCGGGTTTCTTAACTCCCGGAAAAAAACTTTCCTCGTCGCATAAGCGCCGCGGCATACGCCCTCTGATGGCGAATGAGAAGTTGTCGTTTCAACGCTTGGAACGACGTATCGTGCTGGATGCGGTGGCGTGGGTCGGGCCGAACGGTGGCGACTGGAACCTGGCTGCCAACTGGTTCGATTCGACCATCGGCGCCAATCGCCTGCCGACCAGCAAAGATAGCGTGACCATCGACACCGGCGGCTCGACGGCGACCGTCAACATTCTGCCGGGCGACAACCTGACTGTCGGAAGCCTGGCGATTGGAAGCAATGACGCGCTGTCGATCGCCCGCGGATCGCAACTTACCGTCAACGGCACGTTCACGCAGGCCAGCGGCAGCACGCTCGATTTCTCGCTCAACGGCACGCGCGGCGGCCTCGATTACGGCCTACTTGATGTGCAGGGATCTGCCGCGCTCGGCGGCACGATCAACGTGATGCTCGCGGCCGGCTATTCGCCCGGCCCTGACGACACCTATCAACCCCTCTTGTTCGCAAGCGAGACTGGTACGCCCACCGTCAACGATCCGGCGGGTGAGACCGACATCCTCACACAAACTAGCCTGTATGTCCTACCGGCCTCTAGCGCCATTTTAAGCGTGACGAACACGGCCGATAGCGGTTCGGGAAGTCTGCGTGCCGCGATCACCACGGCGAACGCTTCGGCAAGCCCGGTCGACTTGCTGACCTTCGATATTCCAACAAGCGATCCCGGCTACAGCGCCGCCAGCGGCGTGTGGACCATCGCGCCGCGATCGGCCTTGCCGACGGTGATCGCGCCGGCGATCATCGACGCTGCCACACAGTCCGGCTACGTTGGAAAACCGGTGGTTCAACTCGCTGGCGGCGGCGCAGGGAGCAACGTCAACGGGCTGAATATGAACGGCGGCCACAGTCGCGTGGCCGGCTTGGCCGTAGGCGGATTCAACGGCAACGGCATCGAACTTTCCGGCTTTGGATTCGACACGCTTGCCGGCAACTTTTTGGGTACTGACACGAGCGGCAACGCGGCGCTCGCCAACAGCGGCAACGGCATCTTTGTCGACGACGTCGGCAACAACACCATCGGAGGAACAACGCCCGGCTTGGCAAATGTGGTCAGCGGCAACGGTGCGAACGGCATCTTCATCAACGGGGTAGGCGCCTCGGACAATTTGGTTGAAGGCAACTTCATCGGCACCAATATCGCCGGCGCAACGGCGCTGGGCAACAACGGGAACGGCATTCAAATCGCAGGCGGCGCTGTGAACAACACAATCGGTGGTACCGCGCCCGGCGAGGGCAACGTGATTAGCGGCAACGGCGCCGCCGCGGGAGGCGGCAGCGCGTATGGCGGCGTCTTCATAAGCGATCCGGGCACTGCCGGAAATCTGCTCGAAGGCAATTTCATCGGAACCGACGCCGCCGGCACCGCCGTCGTGGCGAATTTCGGAAACGGTGTCGCTATTCAGAACGGAGCCACGAACAACACCATCGGCGGGACCGGCGCCGGTGCGGGCAACATGATCAGCGGTAACGGCTACAACGGCGTTTTC
>DASVGM010000617.1:0-4938 GCA_036379555.1 Pirellulales bacterium
TTATCGTTCTAGCGGTCAATCACCGCTCCGCCGGGGCAAGCCCGGACGGTGGCGTCGACCTGCAGTTGGCGACACGTATCGAAGTGCGGCCCGCCGCCAACGGCGCCCGGCGAAAAAAGCGATGAGCCTGGCTTATCGCACGACTTGAAAGTCAAATTCCGAAATCTGACGCACCACGAGCGTGGTGTCGTCGGTTTTGATCTCTGGCGCGGCGCGGTAGCCCTTCTTTCCATCGAACTGTGCGTCCACGCCGGGGAACATCGACAGGAACATCTCGCCAAACCCCGTCGCCCACCACATCTGCTCCGAGGGCTGGAGGAAGACCACCTTGCGATAGGGGCGATCGCCGATCAAAGTGCGAAGTTGCTGATATGCCGCGAGAGAATAGCGGGCGCTAAATAGAGGCGCGGCATGGGCGGTGGCAATGCTTTCGTGGATGACCGCGGACGACTGACATACATAAGCTGCCAAAAGCAGCACAGCCGCTGCCCGCATCGGAACCACCATCGGTCGCCATTTGCACCTTTGGATCAGGCCGGCGCTGCACAGCCCCGAGAGCAACGCTAAGCCGATGACATTGAAGTGCGCGTAGTAAAGCGACAGCGAAGGCGGCAGTTTTACCGAGACAGCGAACATCGCCGCATGCGATAGGAACAGCAACAGGCCGAGCGTCGCCTCATGGGCCTTGCGCGCCGGCCGCAACAAAAACGCGCCCGCGGCGATTGTCAGCGGCAGCAAGACCCAGGCTTTGTGAATCGGCGTGAACGGCTCGATCACCGGCAATATTGCGACGATGCTGCTCTTGATCAGATATTTGAAGCGAGCGAAATCCAGCCCCAGCTCCGGTCGCCTGGAGATCAAACTCAATCTCAGAACCGCGTAAGCCGCCATGACGCCCATTAGCAGCAGCGCGATTCGCAGTTCGCGGCGCGTCAGCCAACCGGCGGCCGACGACGGCGGTTTGGCAGACTCGGTCAGCGTGCTGTCGTTGTCCGTTGGGGCACGTAAAAGCTTCGCGAGCAGCACCCGGACCGCAACGGCGCCTACCCAGGCGCCGATCACGATAACTGACGACTCCTTCGAAAGCAGCGCGATGGCACAAGCGGCGCCAATCGGCCATAACGCGCCTTCGCCCTTCTCATAACAAATGATCGCGAGCAGGGTGAGCGTCATAAAACATCCAGCGGTGGTGTCGATGCCGCCGGCCACCCAAGAGACGTTGTACAAGTGGACCTTCGAAAGTCCATAAACAAAAGCGGCCACCGACGCCGCGATGGAAGACTCCGTCTGTCTCAAAATGATCCGGTAAATCGCATAAACCGTTGCCAGCAGGCATGCCATCTGCGAAAGGTGGAAGCCGAAAGGGTTAAGTCCCCAGATGTATCGATTGGCAAGCGGAAGCCAATAGGTGGGAATTGGCCGCAGATATTCGGACAGTGCGCCGGCGACCATCATGCGGTTGGGCAACGGTTTCAACGTGTCACGCAGAAACCAAAAATCGTCCTGCACAAAGAATGTCGGCAGGCATTTCGCGTAGACCAAGAATGTGATGAGAAGCAACAGCCAAGGCAGGCAATTTTGGCATCGAGCGCGGAGGTGGTTCATGGGCTAAAGCTTCATGCGGCGAAAAATCACTTCTGGAATCAACCGGATGGCGGTCATCACCGGCCACCAGATGCGCGGCGTGTAGATTACGCTGCGACGATGAAGGATCGCGCGTGCCACGTCGCGAGCGATGATCTCAGGCCCGACGACCAAGGGAAGTTTGCCCGCGCCGTACGTCATCGCGGTATCGACGCAGCCAGGCTTGACCGTGACAACCGCGACGCCGGCGCGAGTCAAACGGTTGCGCAGGCCCTGTAAATAAGCCGATAGCGCGCTCTTGGTAGACCCGTACAAGTAGTTGCTTTGGCGCCCCCGGTCGCCGGCAACCGACGAAAGTGCGCAAATCCAACCGCGGCGTCGGCTCTCGAATAGGTTGGCCGCATGATTCAGCAAGGAAACGGCCGCCGTATAATTCACGTCGATCATTCGTCGCGTGATGCTGAAGTCCGTCGCCGCCGCTTCCTGTTCCGCCATCCAACCGACGCAGAACACGATTCCGGTTAATCCGTTGGCAAAAATCTGATCGGCTTGATCGACAAACTCATAATGCGATTCGAAGTTGAGCGCTTCAAAGATCGCGGTCTCGACGGTCACACGATGCCGCACGCGAAGGTCGGCGGCGGTACGCGCCAACTCGGCCGGATCGCGCGCGGCTAACACGAGCGAATGTCCTTGGCCGGCCAGTTCTCCCGCGATTGCCCGTGCGATCCCGGACAGCGCTGCAACAATCAAGATGTTTTCTGTCATGCGGCGGCCCTCTGTTGGCTGATGTCGCTGGCGAGCCCGAGGCGCCGAGCTAAGGCCGAATCGAAGCGCCCCTCTGGATCGAGCGTCGCCTTGATGCGGCGGAATTCGTCGGCCCGCGGATACATGGCGTCAAACGCCCGGCGCGACAGCCGAACGTCTTTGGCCAGGTAAACCCGCCCGCCATGCCGGATCACGATTTCGTCCAGCCCGTCGAGCAGCGTCATCACGGCGGCCCCGGTGTTCGGCAGATCGACGGCCAACGTCGAGCCAGCCATGGGAAACGAGAGCAAGCCTTGGTTGGCCGGGCCGAAGGTTTTGAGCACCGCCAAGAATGAGGCTTGCCGTGAAGCGGCGAGCGCTTCGAGCAAAGCCACCAGTCCGGCGCGGCTGGTGGCCGTGGGAAACACCGCCTGATATTGCAAAAAGCCGCGCCGCCCGTAGATGCGGTTCCAATCGGCGACGGCATCGAGCGGATAGAAGAACGTGTCGTAATCGACCACCGCGCGGCGGTCGCCGTGCCGGCGATAATAAGCCGCGTTAAAGGCCCGGACGCTCCACGAATTAAGTGCGAAATTCGGCAGAAAGCACGGCACACACAGCTTCCCTCTCCCTCCGGGAGAGGTTAGGTGAGGGCCAACGGTAGCCGGCAATTCATAGGCGGGCGTGTGATTGCCGCGCATCAGCACCGATCGGCCCAGCGACCGGCCAGCAGCCAAGCAGTCGATCCAGGCCACGGAATACTGGTAACCAGCATCGCCCCGGGCGAAGCTCTCCAACGTCGCGTCGAGATCGGCCGTCTTCTCATAATCAACGGTCAAAAACGCCGATGTGACGGGCCGCAGCCGCAGCCGCGCCTCGACGATCGCCCCGGTCAGCCCCATGCCGCCCAGCGTGGCCCAGAACACGTGCGCATTTTCCGTGCGCGAACAAGGCAGTATCTCGCCTGACGCTGTCAGCAGGCGAAAGTCGAGCAGGCTGCCGGCCAGCGAACCGTCGGCGTGGTGGTTCTTGCCATGCACGTCGGCGGCGATGGCGCCACCTACGGTGACCTGCTTTGTGCCGGGCGTGACTGCTGGAAAAAATCCGCGCGGCAAGGCCACTTGCAGCAGGTCGTCAAACGTGACTCCAGCTTCACAATGGATGATTCCCTCAGGCTCGTCGAAAGCCAGCATGCGGTTCAGGCGGATGTGAGAGATAACACCGCCAGCGTTAATTGCGGCGTCACCGTAGCTACGGCCGAGCCCGCGGGAGATCAAACTCGGGCCGGATTGCTGGACTGTCTCTTGTAACTCTGTAAGCCGCTCAGGCCGGTAGACTAGCGACCGCTCCGCCCCCATATTACCCCATCCGGCAACTGTTTCTTCGCGGAAGCGTGTCATAGGAAGTTGCCCCGAGTCCCGGCCAGCTTTGCCCCGGGTGTTCTTAATTCGCCGCCAAAAGAACCGCCGCCGCGGTTGCCAGGATTACAGCCAGGCTGGTCCGGTCCTTCAAGGCGAACGCGACCGGATCATAGCTCACTTGCCTCCGACGGGCCAATAGCCAGAACCGCGTGATCCAATAGAGCAATAGCGGGCAGGCGAGCCATAGCAATTCGCGGTGCCGATACAGCCGCTCGACGGCACCGCTCTCGATATATAGGCAAAGCACCAGTACGGCCAGGTAGCCGCTTGTCGTTCCAACCTGCACCAGCAGCGGGGCATCATCGGCGCAATACCCGCGTCCTGGTAACACTTCGTCCGCGGACCGCCGCAATTCGATGTACCGCTTACCGATCGCCAGGCTAAGAAAGAAGAACATCGCGAAGGCCAGCAGCCACGGAGAAACCGGTACGCTTACGGCCGCTGCCCCGGCTGCAATCCGTAACGTGTACAGCCCGGCCAAGACAATCACATCGATCACCATGTGTTTCTTGAGCCAGGCGGAATAAGCTGTTGTCGTTACCAGATAAATCACTATCCAGGAGGCGAACGCAACGTTGACGCCGAGCGAAAGCACGCCTGCCATCGACGCTGCGCAAGCGGACAGAGCGAGTCCCGCTGGTACGGAAAGATCGCCGGCCGCGAAGGGGCGTCGGCGCTTCGTCGGATGCCTCCGATCCGACTCGATGTCGAGTAGGTCGTTGATGATGTAGATAGCTGAGGCCGCTGCCGAAAACGCCGCCATGCCGAGCAATGCCAGTCCCAATTCTCCCACATTGGTCCATTGGTGGGCCAAAAAAAGCGGCAGGAGCAGGAGCAGATTCTTCGCCCACTGGTGCGGCCTAAGGGCGGCCACGGCCGGTCGAATGAGTTCGCCACGCGGAGCGATCGTGCGCGCCTGTGCAGACACCCCGTGCGCCGCCCGCAAAAGGCTCTGCTTCGGAGCCGCGACGCCGGCCTCATCGGCGGCTTCCCAGAGTGGCAGATCGGCTCGGGAGTCGCCCCAGTAGACAAATCGCGCGTCTCCCAATTGGTGGCGAATCGCCGCCAGTTTGTTGGATCCACTGCAGTTTGTCGCGCCATCGCTGGCCACCACTGCGTCGAATAAGCAGAGATGCGCCGCAACTTCGGCGGCCACGCGTTGGTCGGCGGCGGTGGCCAGGCAAAG
>DASVGM010000618.1:0-3200 GCA_036379555.1 Pirellulales bacterium
CCTCGATCTGGCTGATTTCTTTCCCACGATTCATTGGCATCGTGTGAGGGCCGTTTTTCTCTCGGCGGGCTATCCCGATTCGGTCGCCTCGCTCTTGGCCGGTCTTTGCACGCATTCAACGCACGCCGGCTTCCTCGATTCGCTCGACTTGACGCCGTCGCGGCATTGGCGATTGCGGCGGCTGCATGGCAGGGCCCATCTACCGCAAGACGCGCCGACGTCGCCGGCACTTTCCAATTTGATCGCCTTTCGGCTCGATTGCCGGCTTTCGGCATTGGCCGCGGCGGCGGGCGCGCGCTACACACGCTACGCCGATGATCTGGCCTTCTCCGGCGACGAGACTTTCGCGACATCCGCGCGGCGATTTCACACTCAGGTCGCGGCGATCGCGTTGGAAGAAGGGTTTGAAATCAACGCCCGCAAGACTCGCATCATGCGGGCGGGCATACGGCAGCGACTGGCGGGCATCGTGGTCAATCGGCACCCGAATCTCGCTCGCCACGATTACGACCGCTTAAAAGCCTTGCTTCACAACTGCGTCGCGTATGGCCCCCACACTCAGAACCATCAAAACCACGCCGACTTCCGCGCTCATCTTGCCGGCAAGATCGCCTACGTCGAAATGCTCAACCCCTCACGCGCCCGGCGCCTCCGCGAGCTTTTCAATAGGATTGACTGGTGAACCCTATTCGCATGGCTCGCAAGTCAAGCTGCCCCGTATTCGCGTATTCGCCCCGCAAAACCGCGACCTTGCGTTTTCGCCAACCATTTTTCTGAAACGAATCTCGCTCGGCGGGGTCTTACTTGCAGATTGCACAACCGTGGATAGCCACCCATGAGTCATTCGCTCAACGACCCTCATTTACAAGCGCTTGAAGCGCGTTTGGCGAACATGCCGCCTCAGGTGTCAATGACCCGCCGGCAACAGCTTCTTTATGAGTGCGCCTTCGCCGCCGGCAGGAAATCGGCCGGCCGTATCGTCCGCCGCTGGCAAGCCGCCGCCGTGGTGTTGATAATGGCGCTCGTGGGCCTGCGTGTTTCGCCAGCCGGCAACGCGCCGATTGCCGCCGAACGTGGTGGCGCGGCCCTGACACACCGCGAGGTTTCGCCTGAATCAGCCGACGGCGCTCTCGAGCTTTCGCCACTCGGTCGTCGGCCATCTCGTGAGGTTTCACTCGATGCCTGGCAGGTGCGCAGCCGGGCCGCGGCGTCGTTTGAGCGCGGGCCGGCCGAGCTCGCCCATAACGATCCACGGCTGCGCGCGCTGACCGTCGGCGCGCTGACACGTCGGATACTGGAAGAATAACACCCTATTTGCGGAGGTGATCGCGATGCGAATCGCAGTTGTTTTGACGCTGAGTTTGCTGCTGTCGGGTCGCGCGCGCGGCGTGGAAAAGCCCGCGCCGATCGAACTGACGATCCATCCACGGGCGATCGAAACGCCGGTTCTCAAATATCGGTTGTTCCCGGCCGAAGCGGAACTAAAGCCGGGTAACGCCGTGCCGATATTGCTGCGCATGCCCTGGGGATATACTGACTGGATGAGCAAGGTTTTCCCCACGCTGAACGAATGGGAATCGCGGCCCTTGAGTGCTCCGGAGTGGGCGGCGTCGAACGGCGTTTTGACGGAAAGACTTTGGAGTGAGATGAAGCGCGCCGCGTTCCGTCGTGAGGCACGTTGGGAATATCCGATTGGCGAAGCGCCGTCCGTGTCTTCCATACTGCTGCCTGACGTGGCAGGGCTGCGTCGCTTTCTACAGTACGGCCTTTCGGCGAGGATTCGCTATCACCTCACACGCGGCAAATTGGATGCGGCGCGAGAGGGGATACTGGTTGGGCTGGCAAATGCGCGGCATCTGGCCCAAACGCCCTTCGCCGTGAACCAGTTCGTCGCGCTGGCAATTCATCAAGCGATGCTTGAGCGTACCGGTGAACTGATTTCGCAGCCTAATAGCCCGAACTTATACTGGGCGCTGAGCACTTTACCGCAATCGCTGGTTGAGCTCGATCGCGCGGCGAGCTTGCAGGGCGACCTCTTCGCCCTGGATTTTCCCGCCGTGAATGAATTAGACGCGCCACGGGAGGCTGGCGATTGGAGAAGAATGGCGGAACAGCTTGTCGAGTTTCTTGAGGAGGATGTTGAACTTCGCGAGCAGCGAACGATTCCGGCAACGCGATACATTCAAAAATGGGTCGATTTCGCGCGAGCCGAACTAAAAACCGGCGCCGGGCAAAAAGTCGCCGCGAAAATGTCCGACGAAGAAGTCGCCGTGCGCTGGTATGTCCAGCAACGGCTGGCGCTCGATCAGCGAGCGGCGGCGCTCGTCGTGCTATCACCGCGTGAAGCCTGGCCGCTGCTGCATCGGTTGCGCAAAGACACCGCTTCGTTCTGTGAAAAGGCGGGCACCAAAGAGGTGGGGCATTTTAACGCAACCCAGCTCTGCGTCCACGCCTGGTCGTTGAAGCGTAAGATCGCGTCGTTGCGCGTCATCGAGGCCGTACGCGACTATCTCGCCGCGAACGAGGGCCGCCCGCCGGCCAAGTTGGCGGACATTCGCGGCGTTCCCGTACCGCTCGATCCGATGACCGGCGAAGCGTTCCATTGGCAGGTTGACGGCAAAACGGCTACGCTCAGGGCGCCATCGCTGGCCACCGCCGTGGTCGAACCCGATTGGGCCACGGCCTTGGCGAACACCTTGGAGTATCGCCTCGAAATAAAATAAGAGCCTGCAGTTCACGCCGAACCTCCTCCACCAAGGGGCGGCTCACGCCGCAGGTTTCGGCGATCCAACGGCTCAACTTTGTCGACCACTCCTCGTCGGTCAAAATGGCAGAGACGGGGCGACGTTTGTCGTGATTGCCGCGCGTTGGCCTTGACGGCAACGAGGATGAACCCGTTCCTTTCGGTTGCCCCCAAGCGTCATCAGTCGGCGAGACCAAGCTCGCGGAGCGACTCCGCTTGTAACGCCCGGTTGAATAGGTCGCGCATTTCCTCGGCTGGCAACGACTCGATGCGGCGAATCGCGCGCCGGCTCAGCCGGCCGAAGCGTTGTTCGAGCAATACCCCCAGCAATTCACGCCTTTCTTCCTGACGACCTTCCTGCTGTCCTTCCTGCCTCCCCCTTTCACGTCCTTCCCGAATACCTAGTTCTCTTGACGATGCTCGCATCTTATTCGCCTCCATGTAGGACGCGCCGCTT
>DASVGM010000619.1:0-7342 GCA_036379555.1 Pirellulales bacterium
CGATGGCGGCGATGGGCGCCGACTGGGCCGATTTCAATCGCGACGGCTTTCTTGACCTGACGGTGACGGATTTTCAGAAAAACTGCTTCGCGCTGTATCGCAACGAAGGCGCCGGTTTCTTTGTCGAGGTCGGCAATATGACGGGACTTTCACTGACCACTTGCGACCGCCTTGGTTTTGGGGCCAAGTGGCTCGACATGGACAACGACCGCTGGCCGGACATCTGCTTCGCCAACGGGCACGTTTACGACAACGTGAGCGAGATCGAAGGCCGCGCCGTGCAATTTCGACAGCCCATCATGCTGTTTCGCAGCCACGAAGGCAAACGCTTCACCGACCTGGCGCCGGCGCTCGATCCATCCGTCGTTCGGCCTTTGGTGGGGCGAGGTTCGGCCAGCGCCGATTTCAACCGCGACGGCCGGACGGACGTGTTCGTTGTCGATTACGAGGGGCCGCCGCTGCTTTTGGAGAATCGCTCGCAAACCGCGAACCATTGGCTCACGCTCGAATTGCGGGCCGCGGCGCCGAATGTCTTCGCCTATGGCGCCCGCGCCGTCGGCCGGCACGGCGGCGAGACGTGGGTGGGGCAAGTTTCGCCGGCTTCGAGCTATTTGTCGTCGAGCGATCTCGAAATTCATTGGGGCCTGGGCGGTTTCGACCATCTCGACAAGTTGACCATTCACTGGCCGTCAGGCGCCGAGCAGACATTTGAAAACGTGGCGGCGGACCAATTCTTGCGGCTGACCGAAGGACAGCGGAGCGGTTCGGAGCCGGCGGAAGCGCCGACCAAGCAGCGGTAGCATGCGGCGCTTAAGAATTGCTATTTGCGTCGCGCATTTTCAACCGGTCGTGGGCGGTTCTGAACGCCAAATGCAACGGCTGGCCGAACGCTTCAGCGCGGACGGACATGAAGTGTTCGTTCTCACGCGAACCATGCGCGGGCAGCCCGTGCATGAAACGCTGGGCGCATATCAAGTCCATCGCGTTATACGCAGTCTGGCCCTGGGACCGGCCTTTGGCGCCAGCTTTATCGCCAGTTTGGCCGCTCAACTGATCGCGCGGCGGCATTGCTATGACGTGATCGTCGCGGCGCAATTGCCGTGGGAATCGGTCGCCACGGGGCTGGTGGCAAAAACATTGGGCAAGCCCTCGCTGGTTTTCGCCGCGTCGAATGGGCCGCAAGGCGATGTCGCGCAACTGTTGCGCGCCCACGGCAGTCGCCTTTTACGCCGCCTGACGTTGAACAACTCCGCCTTTGTCGCCCTTTCCAGTCAGGCGCGAAGTGAGTTGCTTGAGCTTGGCTGTCCGGCCGACCGTATTCTGAAATCGACCAACGGGGTTGATCTGCGGGTGTATCAACCGTCGGCCGGCGATCCGGATCGCGGTCGCACGGTGCTCTATCTCTCGCGTTTGGCGCCGGCTAAAAACCCGCAGATGTTGCTACGGGCCTGGCACACGGTCAATCGTGAGGGGCGGTTTCGCTTGTTGATCGCCGGCGACGGGCCGTTGGCGAAGGAGCTATACGCGCTGGCCGCTGAGCTGACGTTGAAAAACGTCGAGTTCTTGGGCAACGTCAGCGATGTGCCGGCGGCCCACCGCCGCGCCAGCGTCTTCGTGCTGCCATCGCCCAGCGAAGGTTGCTCAAACGCGCTTTTGGAGGCGATGGCCGGCGGGCTTTGCCCGCTGGCGACACGGGTGCCGGGCAACAGCGACATCATCGCAGACGGCGTGAATGGCTTGTTGTTTGACAACGACGACGCCCCGCAACTGGCCGCCGCGCTTGAGCGCGTTTTGATGGATGAGGCGCTGCGCGGGCGACTGGCCGCCGCCGCGCGGCGGCACATGGTCGAACATCATGATTTGGACCATATCGCCGGCGAACTGATCGACCGGCTGCGGAAGCTAACGCCACGTCAAATCTAAACAACCTTCCCTGACGACGGGAAAAGGAGGATGGCCTTCCCAGGCCGTCCAGTTCCTCGATGGCGGGCCAGGAGGCCCATCCTCCATCACTCCGCGCTCGCAGTCACACAAGGCGTTTTAGAGCCTTTCACAAAATGCTACAAAGGCGTTCTCCACTCGTCATCGCAGCGCTTCTTCCGCCTGTCTTCCGGCCACCGGGCCGGCGTTACGCTCGTCATAATACGCATAGTGCAGCGTGATGGCGGCTACGAGCATCGTTACGACAAATGCAGTCAGCACAAACGGCATCCATGGCGCACCGAACAATTCCGGCCCCATCGGATGCAGCCAAATTCCGCCCGCCCAACTCGTCAGAAATAAAACGGCGAACAAAATAAGCGCCGCGCCCCATCCCCCGCTCTCATAAGCGTTACCCCTGCCAATCGCCAACAGAATCGCTGTAAACGCGATGGCCGCCAGAACTGACGGCCAGTGATGGCGGATGTAGCAGTTCGGCCACAGGCTTGCTTTCTGGCGTCTAAAGCGCGTGTGCGGCGGCCAAGCGTGGCCTTCATTGTTTGGCGGCGGCAAAGCCGAATGTTTTACAACACGTCTATATGACGCATTAGGAGCAATGGCGGCCGGCTGACCGTGCCCGCAAATAACCTTAAGGAGAAGCTATGCGACAGTTTTCGTTCATTTTAGGAATCTCCGCGGCGGCGTTGTTCGCGCTGTCGTGTTCGCAGTCGGCCTCGGCCGGCTCCGGATGCTGCGGCTCAAGCTGCGGCGCAAGTGCCACCACATGTTGCCAGCCGGCCTGCAACACATGCTGCCAGAAAGCATGCTGCCAGACCAAGTGCTGCAAATCCAAGTGCCGTCAGAAATCGCACTGCCGCCGGAGCCGTTGCGGCCATTCCAAATGCTGCCAGACTTGCTGCCAGACTTGCTGCCAGCCGGCCTGCTCAAGCCAACAGGGTTGCTGCGGCCAGAACGGCTGCTGCAGCGCAGGGGCGGCCTCAGACACCTCCGTCGCTCCGGGTACTGTAGCACCAGATCCCGCCATGCCCACGCCCAATGAGGCGCCCTCGATTCGCTAAGCGAAATCAGCTCTGGGTCAAGCTGCCCGAAGCGCAGGCGGGAATGTCGAGCGACGTCGCTCGCCGGCGCTTCGGGCTTTTGGCTTGGTTGGAGACAAATCGGCCTTATAAATCAACTACGGGCCGGTGTGCGGTTCGGGCCACGGTGATCAGCGACCGCAACACTCAACCGCCAATCGAGCCACCGAGAGCGTTCCATGGCCGGTATACCAGACCATGATGAACGACGGCTGCCCGGCATCGGCGCGTGGCACGTGCAGCAGGCTCACCTTCCGCCGCGGCCCGCCTTCGCCGCTCAATGCTGAGAGCGCGGCCAGGTTTTTGCCGTTATGAAACAAGACCTGCCCCACAGGCTCCGTCGCGCCGTGGGCCTGATAATCGACGAGAATGCGATAATTGCCGGGCCGCGGATAAAACCCGTGCGCCAGCGCCAGCGGCCCCGCGGCATGCGCGCCTTCTTCGGCCACCTGCCATGTTCCAACCGTGTGGCCCGTGAGTCCGGGAAAACGGAACAAATGGTCGCCGCGGCAGACGGCAGCGGCCTGTTCGACGGGCATCGCCGCTGTAAATAAAACCGCGCCCAGCGCCGGCCAAAGCAAACACCGCAGAGCCGGCTTCGGCCGGAGTGGCAGGAACAGCCCGCCGGCCAGCAACCCGCCGGCGGCAACCGCCGCCGATAGGTTCGCCGAATAACGCCAAAAATCGGTGGAAGGTTGCCAATAGGGAAGATAATCGCGCAGGGCGTAGGGATAAAAGCCGTGGTAAGCCCAGACACATGGCCGCCAGAGCGCCACGCTGCGATCCTGATTCAGTAGTCCCTGGCCGGCCGTCAACCAATTGCCGGCCAGGGCCAATTGCAATGCCAACGATAAAAACGCCAGCACGGCCGGCGCGCGGCGATCGATTTCGACCAGCGAGCGGGCGGCATGCGCCAGGGGAACCGACCAGAGTAAAACCGCGGTGGCGCCGAAGCGACCGATGAAGGAGCCTCCGCCGTACCAATTCGGATGCAGGGCGTTGGGCACGATCGAGGCCAGATACAATAGCAGCCAACAGACGCACGTTCGCCGCGATGAGCGCCACATTGGCGCCAGCCCGACCAGGCCAAGCAACCAGAGCGGTTGTTGTAAGAACATGCCCTGCGCCTGGTCGAAGTGCAAACCCATGAAGACGATGAAGCCGTTCAGCCCGGCGACCAGGGCGGTGCTTCCCTCGTAAGGCCCGCTCGGTTTGCCGAAGGCATACCAGTTGTACCACCCCAACAGCGCCAATGAAGCGCCCAACGCGACCGCGTTGAGCGACGAACGCTTCCAGCCTCCGGCGAGGGCCTGCCAGCCAAAAACCATCAGCGCGGGCGCGGCGTATTTGATGTGCAGCCACGGCAAAAACGCCAGCGCGGCCGAGGCCGGCAGATCGCGCCAACCGATCGTCGCGGCCTCGGTCTTCGCCGTCAGGGCTTTGCCGACAAGAAACAGCAGCAAAATACCGGCCGGCAAGTCGGGGTAGATTTGGCTGGCCGCATGCGCCATCGGCATGCCCAACGCCAACGCGAGCGCGATCAGCAACGCCCCAGGACGGTCTGGCCAGATTGCGCTGATGACTTGATAGAGCAGCGGCGCCGTCAACCCGCAGCACAGCGCGATCGCCAGCCTCGCCCCCAACGCTCCACACAAGGCCCAGGGCAGTGAGATGAGCGCCGGCAGGCCAAGGCTATGCACGCTGAACCATCCGTGCGGCCTGACCACACGCAGCGATTCATAATTACGCACCGCCTGCGAGCCAAGTTTTTGGAGGTTGTTCTTGAGATCGGAATCAAAATCGTCAACGAGGCTTTCCGCCGCCAGCAGGTACATCGGCTCGTCGCCGGTCGGCGGATCGTCGCCGCGGTAATGGGCGCAGACGGTAGCCGCCACGTATGCCAGCGTTGGCAGAAAAAGCAACAGGTACGGACGCCGAAAAGAGGCGAAACGCGGGCAAGGCAAAAGCGGCCACACAGTCGGTGTCGGTTGTTTTGACCGAGTGCTGAAAAAGTTGGCCAAGAGTAGCCGCCCCGCCGTGTGGTGGCAAGCCCGGATTCTTCGCCGGCCCGCGGCCCGCGGCTTCGCGAGTGGTGATACCGGTTTGACGCTCGCCACCGCATTTGTTAGCCTTCAGGCTTAACGCATCCAACGCCATAAACACGAGAGATTCTGACCGATGGCCCATGAAGTGACACTGATAACCGGCGATGGCACAGGACCGGAACTGGCCGAAGCGGCACGGAGATGTATTGACGCGACCGGCGTCAAAATCCATTGGGACGTGCAAGAAGCCGGCGTCGACGTGATGGAGCGCACCGGCACGCCCCTGCCCGACGCCGTGATGGAAAGTGTCCGCCGCACGCGCTGCGCTCTGAAAGCGCCCATCACCACGCCCGTGGGCACCGGCTTTCGCAGCATCAATGTGCATCTGCGGCAGGCGCTGGGATTGTTCGCCTGCATTCGCCCTTGCAAGCAGTATCGCGGCGTGCGCACGTTTTTCAATGACGTGCCGGTCGATCTGGTGATCGTGCGCGAGAATACGGAAGACCTGTACGCCGGCATCGAATTTGAACGCGGCAAACCGGAAACCGCCAAGCTGCTCGACTTTATCAACCAGATTTCGCCCGATCGCAAAGTAAAAACCGGCCCCCAAGAGACCGGCGTTTCGATCAAACCGATCAGCGTTTCCGGCACCGAACGCATCGTGCGCTGCGCGTTTGATTACGCGAAGGCCAACGGCCGCAAAAAAGTGACATGCGTTCACAAAGCCAACATCATGAAGCACACCGACGGCCTCTGGCTGGAAGTCGCCCGCCAGGTGGCCGCCGAGCACCCGGACATCGAATTTGAAGACCGCATTGTCGATAACATGTGCATGCAGTTGGTGCAAAAGCCGGAACTGTACGACGTGCTCGTTTTAGAAAACCTTTACGGCGACATCGTCAGCGATCTGGCCGCGGGGCTGGTGGGCGGCCTTGGCGTGGCGCCGGGAGCGAACATTGGTCCAGAGGGAGCGGTCTTCGAGGCCACGCATGGCAGCGCCCCCAAGTATAAAGGCCAGAACAAGGTCAATCCGACCGCGCTCATTTTGTCCGGCATGTTGATGTTGCGGCACTTGGGTGAGACCGACGCCGCCGACCGTTTGGAAAAAGCCGTGGGCGACGTGATCGCCGCAGGCAAATCGGTCACCTACGACCTCAAGCCCCGTCGCGACGATCCCACGGCCGTCGGCACGCGCCAGATGGCCGAGGCCATTTGCGCCAAGCTGAAATAACGGTGCTCGACCCCGCGACCTTCCGCGAAATTGTCAGCGGCCGCCGGCGCGGCGCGGCGGCAACGGCCTGCCGGGCGTTGCTCCGTGGCGCCGAAGCGGGTTACGCGGCGGCCATGCGCCTGAGAAACATTCGTTACGATTCCGGCCGCGCGCCGATATTCCGCGTCGATGTGCCCGTGCTCAGCGTGGGCAACATCACACTCGGCGGCACGGGCAAAACGCCGCTTGTCGAATGGTTGGCCCGCTGGTATCGCGCTCGGCAGGTGCGCGTGGCCTTGGTCAGCCGCGGTTACGGCGCCGAACGCGGCGGCGCCAACGACGAGGCGCTGGAGTTGGAACAGCGTTTACCCGACGTGCCGCACGTGCAAAACGCCGATCGCGTGGCGGCGGCGAACCTGGCCATTGAAGAGTTTGAAAGCCAGCTTGTTTTGCTGGACGATGGTTTTCAACATCGCCGGCTGGCCCGCGATCTCGACATCGTACTAATCGACGCCTTGGAGCCTTTCGGCTTTGAGCATGTGTTTCCGCGCGGCACTTTGCGTGAGCCGCTTGGCGGGTTAAGTCGGGCGCAGGTTGTCGCGCTGTCGCGTGCCGATCTTGTTTCAGCGGCCGAACGCGGCGCGATTGAGACGCGCGTGCGGCGGTACGCGAGCCAGGCCGCTTGGATTGAGATCGAGCACCGGCCGCGACGGCTGACCGACGCCGGTGGCGGCCATGAGCCGATCGAGACGCTGGCCGGACGCCGAGTGGCGGCCTTTTGCGGCATCGGCAACCCCGCGGGATTTCGCCAGACGCTTGAGCGTCTCGGCGCCAAGCTAGCCGGATTGCGTGAGTTCGCCGACCATCACGCCTATTCGCGCGAAGACATCGCGGAGTTGAGAGACTGGGCTATGGCGATCCATGCTGAAGTGCTGGTTTGCACGGCCAAAGATTTGGTCAAGCTCCGCTTGACTCACATCGGCGGATTGCCGCTGTGGGCCTTGGTCATTGAGGTTGAAGTCAGTCGCGGTCGTCAAGAGTTTGAGCGGGGGCTTGAGCGGTTTCTACCG
>DASVGM010000620.1:0-5887 GCA_036379555.1 Pirellulales bacterium
ACCGGCTATCCGACCGAATGGGAAGAGCAGGGCGAATATCATGGCGGCTGGGAGCTGAAAGACGGCAAGCTCGTCCTCAAATCGACCAGCAAGACGCAAACGGTCTTCAACATTTTTCATAATCCGTCGATGCCCAGCATGGACGATTATTACGAGCCTTGGACTTACAACTACAAGGAGCTCTTCGACTCGCCGGAGAAACCCGATCAGCCGACCGCCATTCCGCTTTCGATTCTGACCAACAAGCCGATGGACATTGAGGCCGGCCCCAACTGGGACGATGATCTGGGCGGCTCGACCATTTACGCCGAGAACGATCCGAACCTGCAAGATATTGAGCCGGACGTGCGCGGGCAACTGTTCGCCGTCGAACGCCTGGCGATGTTTTATTTCCCGCGGATTTGCAATCACTGCCTCAACCCTTCTTGCGTGGCGTCGTGTCCGTCGGGGGCGCTCTACAAGCGCGGCGAGGACGGCATCGTGCTCGTCGATCAGCAACGCTGCCGCGGTTGGCGGGCGTGCGTGGCGGCGTGTCCGTACAAAAAAATGTTTTACAATTGGTCCACCGGCAAGTCGGAAAAGTGCATTCTGTGCTTTCCGCGGTTGGAAACCGGCCAGGCGCCGGCCTGCTTTCACTCCTGCGTCGGCCGCATTCGTTACCTGGGCGCGGTGCTTTACGACGCCGAGCGCATCGAAGCGGTCGCCAGCTTGCCCGACGATGAGTTGATCGAGGCTCATCGCGGCATGATTCTCGATCCCCACGATCCGGAGATCATCCATGAGGCGCGGCTGTGCGGCATCGACGATTCGATGATTGAATCGGCGCAGAAGTCGCCGGTCTACCAATTCGTCAAGGTCTGGAAGCTGGCCCTGCCGCCGCATATCGAGTTTCGCACGCTACCGATGCTGTTTTACGTGCCGCCGATGTCGCCCGTCCTGGCCCAACGCGACGGAGAAGTCCTCAGCCATGTCTCGGAGAACCTGTTTCACGAGATTGACGAGGCCCGCGTGCCGATGCAGTTTTTGGCCAGGCTGTTCGGCGCCGGCCACGAGGAGCACGTGCGTTATGCGCTGCGCAAGCAACTCGCGGTGCGCTGGCTGCGCCGGGCGCTGACCGTGGGCGACGTCACGATGGAAACCGCCCGGCGCGTGCTGCGCGAGGCGGACTGTTCCGAGGAAGAGGCCGACGCCATCTACAAGCTCACTTCGCTTTGCACGTTTGAAGACCGCTTTGTCATTCCGCCAATGCACCGCGAGGAGGCGATTCAAATGCTGGAAGACCCGCTCGAACACAAAGGCGGCGGCGTCGGTTTTGTCGGCGCGCCGCATAGGGGACTGTGATGCGAACACTCATCGACCGTTGCGACATGGTGGCCGGATTACTCTTGTATCCCGGCGCGGGCTACCACGAACTGGTGCGGCGCTGTCAGGCCGAGCTGGCCGCCGCGCTGGGCGAAGACGGCGACTTTCTCGCCGACTTCGCCGAGGCGATTCACACGCTGACGCCCGAAGAGTTGGAAGAGTTGTTCACGCGCACGTTCGATTTGAATCCGACGTGCGCGCTGGAAGTCGGCTGGCACCTGTTTGGTGAGAACTACAGTCGCGGCGATTTTTTGGTGAAGATGCGGCAGGCCCTGCGTCAGCACGGCTTGCCGGAATCGTCCGAGCTGCCCGACCACCTCTCCCATGTGCTAGCGGTGTTGGGTCGTTTGTCGCCGGCCGAGTACGCGCCGTTCGCCGAGAGCCACGTCGTGCCGGCGATCGACAAAATGCTGGCCGGACTGGCCGGGCAAGGCAACCCTTACGAAAAGCTGCTCCGGGCGATTCGCCGCCTGGTGGTGCATCACCTGGTCACCATTCCCGTGGAGGCCGCTCATGGATAGCCCGCAACATTATCTTGACGTCTTCTTGTTCGTGGCGCTGCCTTACGTCGCGCTGTTTTCGTTTTTCATTTTTTCGATTCATCGTTATCGCACGCAGCGATTCAGCTATTCGAGCTTGTCCTCACAGCTCTTGGAAAACCAGGACCATTTTTGGGCCGTGGTGCCGTTTCATTATGGCATTCTCGTCGTGTTGGCCGGCCACGTCGTGGCTTTTCTGATTCCGCGGCAGATACTGGCGTGGAACAGCAACCCGTTGCGGCTGTACGTGCTGGAGTTTACGGCGCTGGTCTTTGGGCTGCTCGCGCTGATCGGCGTGTTGGCCGGCATCGGTCGCCGGCTGGCCTTCAAAAACCTGCGCAAAGTAACCAGCCCGATGGATTGGGTGGTATTTTCTCTGCTGCTGGTGCAAATCGCGGCCGGTGTATACATCGCCGTCTTCGCGGGCTGGGGATCGTCGTGGTTCGCCGCGTCGGCCGCGCCGTACCTTTGGTCGCTGGTCGAGTTTCACCCCGACAGCAGCTTTATCGTCGGGATGCCCTGGGCCGTCAAGCTGCACATCGTCAACGCCTCGATCTTGATCGGACTGGTTCCTTTCACGCGATTGGTACACATCTTGGTGGTTCCCAATCCGTACCTGTGGCGCAAGCCCCAGGTGGTGCGCTGGTACGGCCACACCATCTTACGATCCGAGGCGATGAGGGCGAGGGCCGCGAAAGCGCAGGCCGAAGCTCTCACCGCGGCGCCGGCGCCTGAGCTTTCCACCGCCCAAAACTCTCAGCCCCTTGTTTCGAGCGAACTTGCCGGGAGGGAAAGTCGAGCATGACCAGCCGACTGCTAACAACCGTGCTCCTCATTGGCCTGGTTTTCAGCATGGTGACGCTGGTGCCGCGGCTACAAAAGCATCACCTGCCGGGCAATCAGCAAGACTACGAGCCGGCGCAGCCGATCGCCTTCTCTCATCGCTTGCACGCGGGCGAGATGCAGATTTCTTGCATTTACTGTCACAGCGGGGCGGAGAAGAGCCGCCATGCCGGCGTGCCGGCGGCCAGCACCTGCATGAACTGCCATCGCTTCGCGACCGCCGCCTTTGGCGCGTTGCTCGCGGAATCGGAAGCGGCCGCCAAGGCCAAACGCACGCCGCGCCGCGTCGTTTCGCCGGAGCTGGAAAAGCTTTACGACGCGCTCGCACTCGACGAGAAGATGCAACGAGATCCTAAGCGAACCACGCAGCCCATCGCCTGGACCAAGGTGCATAACCTGCCCGCCTTCGTCTATTTCGATCACCGCGCCCACGTCAACGCGGGCGTTGAGTGTCAGCATTGTCACGGGCGAGTGCAAACGATGGAACGCATGCGCCAGGTCGAAGACTTGTCGATGGGCTGGTGCGTCCATTGCCATCGCGAAGTCAACCAGACGGGCGTGGCCAAGAAACCGGTTAAAGCGTCGACGGATTGCGCCACCTGCCACTATTGAAATCATTGAGAAGAATCGGATGTCTACAGAGCAAACCAAAACCTACTGGCGCAGCCCCGATGAACAAGGCCGCGAGCGAGCCGACGACGGCCCCTTGGCCGCGGTCACTGAATTTGGCGCGATACCGCAAGCGGACGAGCTGAAGCCGGGCCGGCGAGGTTTTTTGAAGGCGGCCGGGTTCGCCTTCGGCGCCGCCTTGAGCGGCTGTCAGCGCACGCCCGAACACAAAGCGATTCCTTACCTGATTCAGCCCGAAGGGCTTACGCCCGGCCGCGCCTACAGCTACGCCTCGACGTGCGGCGCTTGCCCGAGCGGCTGCGGCATTTTGGCCACGGTTCGCGATGGTCGCCCCATCAAGCTGGAAGGAAACCCCGAACATCCGCTCTCGAAAGGCGGCTTGTGCGCGGTGGGGCAAGCCTCCATCCTGGGGCTTTACGACCAGCATCGCCTGCGGCAGCCCTTGCGCGACGGCAAGCCGATCACCTGGCCGGAAGCGGACAAAGAAATTCAAAAACACCTCGACAAGATTCGCCAGGAAGGCGGCGCCGTGCGCTTTCTGAGCGGCACCGTCGTCAGCCCGACACTGCGCGGCGCCATCGACCGTTTTTTGAGCGGCTTCAAAGATGGCCGCCACGTCACGTACGACGCCATTTCTTGCTCGGCCATTCTCGACGCCCACGCGGCCACGCATGGCAGCCGCGTGCTGCCGCGCTACCTGTTCGACCGCGCGGAAGTGCTTGTCAGTCTCGACGCCGACTTTTTGGGCACTTGGATCTCGCCGGTTGAGTTCGCCGTCGCCTACAACCAAGGCCGCCGCATCGACGAGAAAAAACCGCGCCAGTCGCATCACGTGCAGTTTGAATCGCGACTTTCGCTGACCGGCGGCAAGGCCGACCGGCGCGTGGCCGTGGCGCCGGGCGAATTCGGCCTGTTGGCGACGCATCTGGTCGCGCGTTTGGCGGAGAAGGCCGGCGAAGCGTTTGAGACCATCGGCATCGGCGGCGCGCCCGTCTCCGCTGAGATTCTCGATGGCCTTGCCGATCGGCTCTGGCAAGCGCGCGGCCGCTCGCTGATTGTCTGCGGAAGCCAGGACGTTCGTGTGCAAATCCTTTGCAATTTCGCCAACGAGCTTCTCGGCAATTATGGCGCGACACTCGACGTCGAGCAGCCGGTCCATCACCGGCAAGGTGACGATCACAGCTTGCGGACGCTCCTCGGCGAATTGCGCACCGGCCGCGTCGCGGCGCTCGTCATTCACCAGGGCAACCCCGTGTATGAGTTGCCGGGCGGAGAGGAATTCCTGCAAAACCTGGCGCACGTGCCGCTGGTCGTTAGTTGCGCGCAACGACTCGACGAGACGGCAAGCCGCGCGCACTTCATCTGCCCCGATCACCATTATCTGGAGTCTTGGTCCGACGCGGAGGTGGTCAGTGGCGTGGTGTCGCTAAGCCAGCCGGCGCTGCGCCCGCTGGGCGATACGCGGGCGCTGTTGGAAAGCCTGGCGGTGTGGACCAAGTCGCCAAAATCGTCCTACGAGCAATTGCGAGAGCGGTGGCAAGCCGAAGTGTTTTCTCGCCAAGACGCCGTGGACGATTTTCAGAAGTTTTGGGACCGGGCGGTGCATGACGGCTGTGTCCAAGTCAAGCCAGACAAATTCAGTCCAAACAATCTGCCGACGTCCGCCTTTGACCGGACCTCGGTGAAGCCGCTGCTCACCGCCGACAACCCTCCTGACGACACCTTGGCTTTGGTGCTGTACCCCAAGGTCGGCATGACCGACGGCAGCCATGCCTATAATCCGTGGTTGCAAGAACTGCCCGACCCCATCAGCAAGGTGACGTGGGATAACTATGCTTGTCTCTCTCCGGCAACCGCCGCGCGACTCAACCTCAACGACGGCGACGTGGTGCGAATTGAGGTCGGCGGCGAAAAGCGGACGATCGAGTTGCCCGTCTTCCGCCAACCCGGCCAGCACGATCAGGTCGTGGCCGTGGCGCTGGGTTATGGCTCTCGCGCCAGTGAGCGTTTCGCCAAGATCGGGCCGCAATGGCTTGAAGGGCGCGAGACCGTTGGCGAAAACGGTTTGGTGGGCGTCAACGCCGCGCCTTTGCTGGCCTGGAAAGACAACCATCTGCGGTACGCGGGCGAATTCGCCCGACTGACGCCGACGGGCGGAAAGCACGCCCTAGCCTGCACGCAAACATACCATCGCCTGACGATGCCCGAACGGCTGGCGCCCGCCGACGCGCCCCCGCGGCCGATCATTCAAGAGACGACGTTACAGCGACTTCTCGCCGAGACCCGTCGGGTGGGCACTGCCCACCATGAGGCCACGGCGGGCAATGCCCACCCTACACGACCCGTGGGGCGGGCCGCCGGCCCGTCTCGCGATCCAGACGGCTCGGCGAGCCGCCCCACAGAAAAGAACGACGGCTCGGCGAGCCGCCCCACAGAAAACAACGACGGCTCGGCGAGCCGCCCCACAGAAAAGAACGACGGCTCGGCGAGCCGCCCCACAGAAAAGAACGACG
>DASVGM010000621.1:0-2606 GCA_036379555.1 Pirellulales bacterium
AGGCCGGTGAAGACCGAGCCGGGCATGTTGACCTCTGGGATCGCATGTGTCGGATCGACGCGCGGATTCCAGCCGGCGATGGTGCCGTCGATCGTGTCGAACAGAAAGATGCTCGATCCGGTCTTCTGCACGCCGTTGACCGTTTCGCTCACGTTGAAGCCGGTATGGCTGGAATTGAACACCGTGCCGGTCGGCTCGCCATGCGTCGCCGTGCCGCCGGGACTGGTGGGAATCGTCACTTGCAGCGGGCTGGTCGGTGGCGTGGTTCCCTGTGGCTCGGCGATGCCCTGGCCATTGTAGAGCGTGCTGAAACCGGTTCCTTCGTCCGAAAGCCAGAAGGCGCTGGTCGGGCTAAACGAAACTCCCCAGGGGTTGATCAGCAGCGGGTCTTGCTGGGCGGCCATGCCGGGAATGTCCGAAGTGAGATTGGTCTGCACATAAACCGGGGCGGGTTGGTTGGCGGGCGGCGGCGTGAAATTCACCTTGCCAAACAGACCGTCGTTCTCTTCGTTGATGCCGGCGGCGAAGAACAGCGTGTCGGCCGGGGTGCCTTTGTCGCCATTGCCAAAGCCGATGCCCCACAGACCCTTGGTGTCGTTTTCTTTGAAGCCGCCGTTGAGCACCAAGGCGTTGCCTTGCGAATCGGTGAGCTGGCCCAGGAAAACGCCGGTTTTGGGGTCGAAGGCGCTGACGTGGCTGTCGCCAAAGTTGCCGACGAGCAAATCGCCGCCAAAGCGTCCGAAATCGGCCGGCGCCACGGCCATGCCGATCGGCGAGTTGAGCGTGCCGCCGGTGGCGAAGCGTTCCATGAAGTGGCCGCTGCTGTCAAACTCGTCGATAAAGCCGTTGCCCGCTCCGGCCTCGTCGTCATGATCGTCGGGCGGTTGCTGCTTGGCGTAAGTGACAAACAACGTGCCATTGATGTTCTTGATGCCGAAGGGGGCGAAGCCGGGCAATTCATTGGGGTCGGTGAAGGTGCCAAAGTTGCCGCTGCCCAGCGTCACTTTGGCGAAGTTCTTGTCGAACACGTCGATCTTGTTGTTGTGGAAGTCGGTGGCGTAGAGGAAGTTGTCCGTTCCGACGCTCCCCGCGGCCAGCAGCTTGTACACCGCGCCGCTGGCCGATTGATCGGCGACTAGGATGCCTTGCTTGTTGTCGATCTCCGGATTGAAGCCGATCAGCGTGCCGTCTTCGGTTGAGAAAATCACGTCGGCCGGGGCGCTTTTGCCATTCAGACTGATGACAAAGTCGGACGTGCTGTTCACCACCTGGCCGTTGGGCGTGGTCAGCGTGCCCGGAGCGCTGCCCAAGGGGGGCGGCAGCAGCAGCGCGTGCCCTTCCTCGGCGCCGTTGGCGTTCAAGAGCGGCGCGTTGCCGGCGCCGTTGGACGAAATGCGAAACTGTCCTTGCGGTGTTTCGGAAAAGCCCCAGGGATTGATCAGGTCTTGATCGACGTGCGCGGCCAGGCCGGGCACGTCGGAGGCGAGCGCCGTTTGCGTGAACCCGCCCATATCGAACATTCGTCGATCTTCCAAACTTTCGATTCTCAGGCCGCCGCGTTTGACCGGCCGGCGCCGCTTGCTGTTTTTTTCTCGCTCGTTACGAAACCAACGCATGGTAAATCCTCAAGAGGTGAAGGCGATGTGTTCCAGGGGGCCATCATGCGGCCGCCCTACTAACCGAAAGAAACGGAACAACTGCGCTCAAGCGGGCGCGTCACACGACGGTGCCGCGAACTTTTTTTGAGGATGGCTTTTGTTCCACCACGACCGGGCTCGCCCCGGTCGTTTCTGGCGGTCAATCACCGCTGCACCGGCGTCAAGCCGGCGGCGGAGCGGAACAAACCGCACGTCGATCCAGCCGTGGTTTTCGATCGTTGATGGCCATCACGCCGTCGTCTTTAGGGTAGTGCAAGCCGTGCAACAGCATGTTCATGCGGCACAGGTTGTAGGTGGTGATGCTCTTTGAGATTGGCTTGCGCGCGTCGACGAAGGGTCCATACGAGCGCACAAGGGACAAGCGTGCGCGGTATCGGCCTCACAAAAAAGATCCACCATCGGCAACCAAACCCATCGTCGTCGCTGCTACGCCGCAGCAGCGGCGCGAGTACCACGCTCTAGCCACAGCCGCGTAAAATACTTAACGGCGTTGGACGGAGGGGGGCTTAGCGATTGCGGTTCCCCTTGAACGTGTTGCTCACGTGCCGGGTGACTTGACGCGGCACGTCGGTGATCGACTCGCTTTCGCCGGTCGCCGCGGCCAACTCCTTGGGAACTGTTCCGCTGACCACCGGCCCGGCGCCAAGGAAATCCCAATGCCGATAATCGGCGCGAGAGAGTTGCGGGCCGGAATCGACGATCGGCTGGCGGGTTTTGGCGTCGTAAGCCAGAATGCGAAGTTTGGCGGTGCCCATCGCCTTCACCTTTTCGTAGACGGCGATCTTGGGAATGGAGACCGGCGAGGGCATGGCCAGGGGGATGGAAGGAATGCCGATGTACCAATCGTTGCGGTCGGTTCCCACGGCGCCGCTGGCGATTTCGAGGATGACGTCGGCGTCGTCGGCCTTGTCGAGCAGCTTGCAACCGGTGCGCATGACGCGCTGGCGC
>DASVGM010000622.1:0-2329 GCA_036379555.1 Pirellulales bacterium
ACGCTGATTCAGTGCAATGTTCGCGGCCGCGACCTGGCGAGTTTCGTGGAGGAGGCGCGCGCGGCGGTCGAGCGGCAGATCAAGCTTCCCGCGGGCTACTACGTGACCTGGGGCGGTCAGTTTCAGAACCTCGAAGAAGCCACCGAGCGGTTGATGATCGCGGTGCCGTTGGCGCTGTTTCTGATCTTCGCCATTCTTTACGCCACGTTTGATTCGGTGCGGCTGGCGCTGCTGATCTACCTGAACGTGCCAATGGCGGCGACCGGCGGCATTTTCGCGCTTTGGCTGCGCGGCATGCCGCTTTCCATTTCGGCGGGCGTGGGGTTCATCGCGTTGTTTGGCGTCGCGGTATTGAATGGCGTGGTGTTGGTGAGTTATGTCTTGGAGTTGAGGCGAACGGGGCTGGAACCGGGCGAAGCGGCGTTTCAAGGCGCCTTGGTTCGCATGTGGCCGGTGCTGATGACCGCGCTGGTCGCCACGCTCGGTTTCGTGCCGATGGCCGTGGCCACCAGCGCCGGCGCCGAGGTTCAACGGCCATTGGCCACCGTGGTCATTGGCGGATTGATCACGTCCAGCTTGCTGACGCTTCTGGTGCCGCCGGCGATTTATCGCTGGTTTGACCGCTGTGGCGGTAGCGTCACCCGCCGTGTTATAATCTGAGACATGAAGACCGCAAGCTCCGCTCCCGCTCTCGATGAACTCATTGCCGCGCTGGCCGACTTGATTAGAGCGGCAGGTGATAGATTTGGCTGCGTGCTTCATCCGGCGAGATGAGCTGACAGATTAGTTCGAGATCGCGAATCGCTTGGCCTAGGGTCACGCGTAACTAGTGCGCATAGACGATGCCACCGAAGGCCGCGGCGGACGATTGCGCCTCGCGCCCAATCGCCAAGAAGTCTCGATCGCGCGTGAAGACCACACGCCCTAATTCGGCCGCGCGAGCGAGCAGGGTCGGATCGTCGGCGTCCGCGTGCCCATCTTCAAACGCTGTAAGCACGTCAATGCCGCGACTCCGCAGACCGTCGGTGATTGCCGCGGGAACGTGCTGGTCCAGGTACAGGGCTAGCATCCGGGTTTCCGCCGACGCGCGTCTAGCTTTAGGGAAAGTGACGCGTTCTGCGACTGCTCGCGCCACTCGTCCACCTCGGCGAGTTGCTGGTCGATCAGGCGATCGCACTCGTTGCGGTTTTCGTGGTAGAAGCCGAGCGCGGCGTGAATCTGAGGCAGCGACAGGTAGGGATATTGCCGATGAATCTCAGCGGCGTCCCAATCGTCGGCGATTTGATCGAGTGCGACTTCGATTACTTTCGTGCGCGTGCCTTCGATATAAGCCACGCCATCGGCGCCTTGTTCGATAAACGGCCAAATACTGACAGACATTTGCTCCTCTCGCTTGCTGAAACGCCTATCGCGTTTGCGACCATTGTCATTTTACGCGACCGAAAGAACTGGGCGAAGCCCTCTCGCCGACCCGTAGCGAGGACATTGCCCACTATGAACACTCCACGATTCTCCATTCGCGATCGCACACCCCGACCATCGCGCCGACCGCACCGCCGTCGCGGACGGCGATGGTGGGCAATGCCCACCCTACGGGTTTGCAGGCGGTTTTCGGATAGCCTCCTGGTGGCGCGCCCTCGAATTTGGGCCGCGCCGTTTGAGTCGCTGGCCGATTTCGCGCGAGGGAGCCCTAGGTCAAAGAGGATGCCGACGCTGAATTGGATTGGTAAAGAAGCCGTGGTGGAGCACCACCGCCGCGTGCCGACGAGGCTCTTGGAGTGCGACCGCCAACTGTCGTTCGGCGATGCCGACGCCGAAGCGGCCAAATAAGAATTGCCCTTTGCTGGGCGTGCATCGCGGCCGCGCGATCTATGTGCTTTACAACGGCGTGCTGGGCGATAAACGACCGGCCGGCGGCAACGTGTTGACCGGCCGCGAGCTGGCTGCCCTGCCGCCCCATCCCGACGGCGGCGGCGAGCGCATCGTCTATGGCGAGGCCTGCCGACTCTCGGACGCGATGCTGGCGCGTGAGAGTGTCGTCTTTCGGCAAGTTCCCTATTCGTTACGGGAGGGATGAAGATGTCGCGAACGGGTATTGTCGCAGCTTACGCCCCCGAAGAGGCCCGATTCCATAGCCCAGGGCGCCGCCCCGGTTGTTCTTCACAAGTCCGACGACCGCGTGCGACCGCCGCATTCGCCAGTCCCGTAGGGACGAAAGAGTTTAGCCGTGGGCGCAAGCCCACGGAATGGGACGCCAACGATCCACAAAGCCGCGTAGCGGCGACAGAGCGTATGGTTCACGACCTCTGTCGCCGCTACGCGGCTTACT
>DASVGM010000623.1:0-8456 GCA_036379555.1 Pirellulales bacterium
CGCCGTGGGGCGGGCCGCCGGCCCGTCTGACTGCAAAAGACGGCTCGGCGAGCCGCCCCACGATACGCCGCCACGGCGAAATCCGAGTTTTCGGATAGCCTCTAAGTGATACAGTACTCAATAAGTATAACGTGCCAAGCCGGGCTGGGCACGGCATTGAAGCCGCCGGCGCCCAAACCGCGCCCGTTACCGTGTTTGCCGCCGCGCCGCCGCCGCTGGCGCAAAGCATAAAACCGTTCAAGTTTCGCTTGCATTGTTTCGATAAATGACGCGGCCCGCTATCTCTCGCGCGCATTCACCTCTTCAACCATGGGCAGCGGCAACACATGCAAGCATACATCCTGGAAACCGGTCGGCGCATCAGCCCCTTTGACCAGCCCGTCGGCGAAATGCTGGTTCACAACCGGCCGCTTCGCGAACACCAATTGGGCATTCTACGCGAGCTGGGCTGCCAAGTGGAAATCATCGACGATCTTCACCAAGCCCGCCAAAAACCCTGCTTGCTTGTTTACGATGACGTCTACTTCACTTTCCACGCCGCGGCCAAGTTCATCGCCTTGGCGCAGCGCGGCCGGCGAGCGGCGAATTCGTCTGGCGGCGGCAATACGCCGTCCGGCAATGTTTTCGCCGCCTTGTCGGCGTCGCCGCTGACGGAGCGCTTTGTGCCCAGCTTTCAGGGCCGCACGGTAGCCGGCGCGGATGACACCAGGCTACGCGCCTACGATTTTTATCATCTCAGCCAGTGGGACGCCGGCCAGTCGCCCGCCGATCAAGCAGCGCCGCTGATTGTTCCGCAATACATCACTCATCGCCGCTGGCGCGTCAACCGCTATTTCGATCCATCCGGCAGCTACACCCTGCCCATGTCGGCCGTGGCGTTTTGCCCGGTACAACATTGGTCGTCGCTGCTGTCGGCGAATGTCTTGGGCATGCCGAGCCATTTTCTGCGCTCGGCGGCGGCCGCGAAAATGCGCGTGGCCACGTTGCCGTTGCGGCTGTTGTGGCGCGCGGCGAGCCTCTGGCCGTATCGGCTGCGCGGCAAGCTCTATTTGGCCGCCGACGGCTGCAAGGTTCATCCGACGGCGCATGTCGAGTGGGCGGTGCTCGGCCGCGGCGTGCGCATCGGTCCCAACGCGGTGGTGCGGGGCGCGGTGCTGGGCGATCGCGTCGAAATCGGCCCCGGGGCGCTGGTGGAAATGTCCACGCTCGCCGAAAAAGCGACGGTCAATGGCGGGGCGTCAGTTCGTTCCTGCGTTGTCGGGCAAGAGGGGCATCTCGGCTCGTACTTCACGCAGCTTTCGCTGCTGGGCAATGGCGCAGTGCTGTGCCCGGCGAGCGGCATCTTCGATTTCAATCTTCGCGGCAACGTGGGCGTCCAATTTGAAGGCCGCAACGTGAACAGCGGTTCGCGTTTGCTCGGCGGCTGTCTCGGACACGGCGCGTTTCTTGGGGCGGACGTGTTCATGTCCAGCGGGCAAGAATTGCCCAATGGTTGCGTGCTGGTCAAAAACCCGCGCGACGTCGTGGGCGACGTGGGCCAGGCACTGCCGCCCGGCGTCGTGCGCGTCGACCGCGGCCGGCCGCGTCATCGCTCGTCCGGAACCACGTTTCGCGTGCAGGGCGGTTAAGAAATGGCCATCAAAGGTCAATGGCGAGGCCGCTCGCCGTGCCGTCAGAGACAAAAGACGTCCCGGCACGCCGTCCGACAGGAATCAAACAGGGTGCAAGCGTCGTCTTTTCGGGCGCCGACCTATTGCCCAAGCGCGCGGCTTGATACAATGATTCTTGGTTGTCGCGGCGACAAAAGGTAACAGAGATGGCACGTGGACATTCGCTACTACATCGATTCCGATTCCGGCGAGCCGCACATCTATCAACACGGCGTCGATGAAGACGAAATGATCGAATCGAAATTCCCGGCGGGCTGGAATGAGCAACGTGTGAAAGGGCTCATACGGCACAGCGAGAACCTGACGGAAGAAGAACAAGTCGCTGAAGACGAGGCGGCGTTGAGCGATACGCCCGGACAGACGGTGATCGCCGTACCGACGGACCTGCTGCCCGCGATATGGCAGTTGTTGGCGGAGCACAACCAGAAGAACTAACCCGCATTATCCAGCGTCCCAGGCATCAACCGTCCGCCGTCGCCAAACGGCGGCATTCGTCAAACGTCGTTTGCCAGGCCGCCTCCAATTCGCGCACCCGCTCGGCGTACTGCCCGGCCAGGTTGTTCCGCTCGGAGCGATCCGTGCTAAGGTCATACAATTCCCACGGCGCGTCCTTGGCCGCCACCAGCTTCCAGTCGCCCAGGCGGATGGCCCGATTGCCTTCGTGCAGCCACCACAAGCACTCGCGCCGCACCGGACTATCCGCGGCGAAGGCCGCCAACAAGCTTTTGCCGGGGGCGGGCGGCAACACCGTGCCTTGCCACATCGGCGGACGTTCGGCGCCGGCCGCCGCCAGAATCGTCGGCACGAGGTCGATGACGTGGCCGGCCGCGTGCCGCAACTCGCCGCGCGCGGCAATGCCCCGCGGCCAATGAACAACCAGCGGCGTCGAAATGCCGCCTTCATGCACCCAGGTCTTGTGCCGCCGGTGCGGCGTGTTCGACACGGTCGACCAGCCAGGACCAAGACAAAGGTGCGTCGCCGCCGAACCCGCCGGCGCCGAGCGGTCGTGCCCGTCGTCGCGCACCATGATTTCGGCGCTGGCTCCATTGTCAGAAAGAAAGAAAATCAGCGTGTTGTCAAACACGTTCATCTGTCGAAGTTGGTCGAGCAAGCGGCCGACTTCGCGATCCAGGCGGTCGATCATGGCGGCATGAATCGCCATCTTCGTGGCTTGCAACTCGCGCTGCTCGTCGCTCAACTCAGACCAAGGCAACGGCCGATTGACTTCACCGGGGCCGATTGTCTGCATCGCCTTGGGAAAATCGTACGGCGGGCCAACATCCCGCTCCACCTCCGAAAGCGGACAATCGACCAGCCCCATCTCTTTCATACGCTGGTAGCGCTGCCGCCGCGTCTCTTCCCAGCCCGTGCGATAACGCTCGCGGTGGCGATCGATGTCCTCCGGCAAGGCTTGCAGCGGAAAATGCGGAGCGTTGAAGGCCACGAACTGAAAAAACGGCCGTTCGGCGTACTTCTCGGCGTGCTCGCGCAAATGGCCGAGAGCATGATCGACGATGGCCTGCGTGGCATAATAGCCGCTGCCAGGCTCGACCGGCGGCAGCTTACGGTTATCGTCGAAACTAACACGCGGGCTGAAGTAGCGGCCGAGATCGCTCAGGTTATACGAGTGGTCGAAGCCGCCGGCCAATGGCATGCCGTCAATATGCCATTTGCCGGAATGGTAAGAGCGATAGCCCAGGGGCCGCAAGTAATCGGGCAGCAGCCGCGCCCAGGCCGGCCGCACGCCGTTACCACCGCTGCGCACGCCGGGCACGGTGTCGCGCCGCACTTGTTGGGCGTAATAACCGGTCAACAATGCCGCCCGCGTCGGCCAGCAACGGGCCGTGTTATAGAACTGCGTAAACCGCAAGCCTCCGGCCGCGAGCGAGTCGAGATGGGGCGTTTCGATTTCCGAACCATAGCAACCCAAGTCGGAATAGCCCAAATCATCGGCCAGGATGATGAGCACGTTTGGCGATTTCGCCGCCTCGGCGGCGGGTTGTTGGCAGTGGGCGCTGACGGTGAGTAGCGTGGGCAAAGCGATGACGGCCAGCGTTACGCAACCCGGCAAGGCGGAAGAATTCTTCATGAGTCGATTCTCCATCGGTTGAGCTCAGCGGCACGGCGGCTGGCATTGAGAATTAAATCGTTTCCCAACGTGATAATCTGTCGCGCACTCCCGTAGGGCGGCCCGCCGGGCCGTCTTTGGCTTCAGACGGGCCAGCGGCTCGCCCCACGGTGAGCGCTCGAAGCGCCGCTTATTTCCCCCGCGCGAAGCGGTGTCCGGTGGCTTCCATCTCGGCGCGGTAAAGCGAGGTGCGCGCCGTGATGTAAAGCGTCTTCAACTCAGGACCGCCAAAGGCGGCGTTGGCCGGTGGTTCGGGCACTTCGATGTTGCCCAGGTGCTGTCCGTCTTTGTCGAACACTTGCAGGCCCAAGCCGGTGGCAATATACAGATTTCCCTTGGTATCGATGGTCAGGCCGTCGCCGCCGCGGCCCTGCTGGCCTGGCGCTTGCTTGAGCCGGCAAAAGACCTTGCCTTCGCCGATTTTGCCCGGTGACCGCACCGGGTAAGCCGTCACCTCTTCTTGTCCGCTGGGCACGACGTAAAGCGTCTTTTCATCGGGCGAGAGTATGACGCCGTTGGGAGCTTTGAGGTCATCGATGAGCCGCTTCACCACGCCGTCGTCGCCAACGTAATACACGGCGGTGACGCCCTGCGGCAAAGGATCTGGAGCGCGAAAGTGCGGATCGGTGAAATAAACGCCGTCGGCGCCATCGACGACCAGGTCGTTGGGCGCGTTGAAGCGTTTGCCTTGATACATGGCGGCCAGCGGCCGCACGGTTTTTCCGTCTGCGGAGACGACGACGATCTGCCCGTCCATTTCGCACGAGACAAGCTCGCCCCGCGAGTTGAACATGTTGCCGTTGCTGGCATTCGACGGCTCGCGAAAGATCGACGCTTTGCCGTCATCGTCAAGCCGATAGACGCGGTTGGCCGGAATATCGCTGAAGTAGATGCGGCCGTGGGCGTCGGCGGCCGGCCCTTCGGTGAACTTGAAGCCGCCTTGCACCTTGGTCACGGCGCCCTTGGGCCCAATGCCGTTGATGGAATTGCCCGCGTCGTCGGCGGCTTGAGCGGTGGCGGCGAGCGCGAGCAGGAGGAGGATGGAGTGCGGTCGACGTCGAGTCATGGCGTAAATCTCCGATGAAGAATAGAAAGCGGACAACCGGCGGCAGTATAACCGCCGCGGCGGCCGGCGGCCACCTTTTTCTCGCAGGTCACGGTTGCTCGGCAACGGAGGGATAGCGCGGATTCACGTTTCCAACTCATGCCTCAATGCGCGAGCGCGTTGCCCGGCCGCGGCAATCTCTTCCTGCACCAGGTTGTCGAGTTCGGCTTGTTCGACCGGGGGAAGGGCGGCGCCGGCGCCGCGGGCGGTGCGCCACCGATCCATAAGCTCTTCGAGACGCGCACACTGCTCTTTCGCGAAAAACGCGTCTGGCTGAAGGTTCTGCACGACGACCAAGGTGCCTCTTTTTCGGCGGGGAGTTGTGCGGAGATTGCGTCGAGCGCCTCGCCCGCCGTTTTACCGACACATTGCCGCTTGCCGGCGATCGCCCGGTACCACGTCGTTCCACCCTCGCCGGGTTCGGGCAAGATCGCAACTCTTGTCATCATCGTCTCGATTCTTTACGAGCGAACCGTTGCATGAAACCAACGGACGAGGCGCCCCCGAGCGATCCGCCTTTCTTCTATTTATTCTGCGCGGTTTTGCGATAGCTTGCAAGCTCGTTGGCTCGTTGGCTCGTTGGATATCGGCGAGTGACGGACTATAATTGCGATTGATCGCGTTGTAGGATTCTTTACCATGAAGCCCATGCAAGTCGAATCTCAGATCGGCCCCGACGGAGTATTGCACCTTGCGGTCTCCGTCGGAAGCAGCGAGGCCAACCGCCAAGTCATTGTCACGATTGAGCCGTTGCCAAAGCCCGAGTCGTCACCGCGCCAGGACGCGTGGAGTGAGTCGCTGTACGGCTCCTGCGCCGGATTGGGCCTGGAAGAGCCGCCGGACCTGTCGTTGCCGCCATTGCCGGTTGAATGAAGTACCTGCTCGACACCAACGCTTGCATTCGCTATCTCAACGGCAAATCCGAGCTTCTCCGCGACCGGATCGACGTTACGGGCGACGAACAGATTGTCGTTTGCTCGATCGTTGAGGCGGAATTATTCTTCGGTGCAGCGAAGAGCTCCGACCCGTTGAAGACGCTTGAGCGCCAGCGGCGGTTCCTTGCCAGGTTCGGATCATTGCCATTCGATTCGCTCGCCGCGGAGACCTATGGGCCCGTCAGAGCGGCGATTGAGGCGGCGGGCACGCCGATCGGAGCGCATGATCTTTTGATCGCCACGATCGCGCTCTCGCGTCAACTCACCGTGGTGACCGCAAATACCGCCGAGTTCATACGGATACCCAGGTCTACAGATCGAGAATTGGGAAGTGGCTGCAATGGGAGCGAATTAACCTACGGCAATATGTGCTTATTGCTCCATTCCATCGAACAACTCGTCCAGTACGTCGGGCTGCTGTTGGTTCCAATTCTCGCCGAGCGCTTCCCAGAGCGCGACCAGACCAACAGTTCGGGTCCGGTGTAAGCAAGAAAGCTTTGCGAACCCTTTCTGGCGCACCAGAGCGAGCCGTTGGATGCCGTGCCGGTGTAGCCCGGTACGGGCGTCATTCGATAGCCCAGGGTGTAGCGCAGCGGAACCCTGGGTTCGCGAGGCACCAGAGGCTCTTAGCCCCAACGGGGCGTCATTCCCCAGAGCGCCGCAATAACGTGAAGGCGACAGCGAGCCGACGCGATCGTGGATGCGCGGCGACATCGATCGGTATCCGGGGAATAACGCCCTTTCAGGGCTACGATGTCTTCGCGCTTCACAAAACCCAGGGTTTCACCCTGGGCTATCGAATGACGCCCGTTCCGGGCTACAGGCGACCTTCGGCCTGATTTCTTTTTGCGGAAGCCAAGCCCAAAGTCCGAAGCCGGCAGCCAGACTTCACGAAGCCTGCTACCACTTGCCGCATTCAGAGGCTATCCGAAAACTCGTCGTGGGGCGGGCCGCCGGCCCGTCTGGACGCGAAAGACGGCTCGGCGAGCCGCCCCACGATGCGCCGCCACGGCGAAATTCGAGTTTTCGGATAGCCTCTCAGTCGGCCGTCTTCGCCGCGGGCGGGTTCGCGTGGATCTTGCAGTCGGGCAGGGCCTTGCGCAGAGCCTCCACGCCAGCCGCCGTGACGCGCGTTTCCCGAATGTCCAACTCGACCAGCGATGCCATCCGCGTCAAATGCTCCAAGCCCGCGTCGGTCAAACCTGAACCCGTCAAGTCGATGTCCCTCACGAGCGTCGGCGTTTCGCCAAGCGCGGCGGCGCAGCGATCAGCTTCGGCGATGCTCGGTGCGGAGAGCCTATGCAGGTAGTCCAATGCCCCCAGCAATCGACGATCTTCGTCATCGAGCGCGAACTGGGGCGGCAGATTGATGGCGACAATTTCCACCGGACGGTCATTGGCAGGCAAATTGGATGCTAACGTGGCGCCGCGATTCTGTAGCCGTTCGGCTAACGCGCGCCTGTGATCTTCGCCGATCGCTTTCGGCGGCGTGTTGCCGACAATGAGTCTGCATAGCGGATTCTTTTTCGCGAGCTCCGCACGATCTCCTTCCTCAATCGCGACATCACCAAAAATCCAGATCGTGCGAAGCTGTGGCAAATTGGCCAAGTGCGTCAAATCGTGCGACGATGCTAACGTCAATTGGAGCCAGCGCAGCGTCCGTAGCGATTGTAAGCCGTCGGCCTGGCTGGCGGAAATGAAGAGCCGAAATAGCCGCGGCAACTGCCGAAGCTCATGAAGTCCCGCACCGGTTACCTGCGTTCCCTGGACGTGCAGGTCACGAAGGTTTCGCATTCCGGCCAAGTGGCTCATACCCGCATCCGTGATTCCGGCGTGATTGGGTACTTCCAGCCCCTCCAGGTCCATGTTGCGCAATTCGGCGAGATGGGCGTCGGACAGCCCAGTTGAATTGAGTGTCAAATACTTAAGCTTCGGCAGTGCCCGTAGCTGGCCGATGCCGTTGGGCGTAACGTCAAGTTGTCCAATAATTTCAAGAAACCACAGGTTGGCGAAGGCCGTTAGCCGGGCCAGCCCATCGTCGGTAATGGCACCATTGCGAATCCGTAGGATATCTAGATTCGCCAACGCGGGAATCATCGTTAACTCCCGCAGCCCGGCGTCGCTTAAGCCGACATTATCCACTCCCAGTCCCCATAAGTTGCCGCGCAGGCGCCTCATCTGTGAGATCAATTCTTCTTCCGAAATCGGTGGCCGTGGCGGCTCAGGAGAAAAGGGTGACCAGAGCGAAAAGAGTTCAAAGCCTACGGGGAGTTGCTCGACGCTTGCGACCAAATATGCGGGTGTTCCCGGAGTGCTCACAACGGTGACGGTGCCGCCGTGTTTTAGCACCCATTCCGCCACGGCGCGATTGGGATCTTCGTTGGCGGGGCTGGTTGGCTCCCAATCAACATTGCAGTCGGGCAACGCTTTCTTGAATGCTTCGACGCCCGCGCTCGTCACCTTGGTGCCGCGAATATGGAGCTGTTCCAGCATCGGCTGGGTCGACAGCCGCGCAAGACCCTCATCGGTCAAACCTGAATTCGTCAAGTCGATGTCCCTCACGAGCGTCGGCGTTTCGCCAAGCGCGGCGGCGCAGCGATCAGCTTCGGCGATGCTCG
>DASVGM010000624.1:0-6145 GCA_036379555.1 Pirellulales bacterium
GCTTCACCGGCCATAAGCATCCAGACATTCATCTCAAGATGATCGAAAAACCTTACCCCTGGGACTCGGCCCAGATGCCCATCAACATCATGGACGCCCACTACCGCAGCTTTCAAAAACGGGTGGTGCCGGTGTGCAACGCCAAGGGCATCGGCGTGCTGGGCATGAAATCGTTCGCGGGCGGAGCGCCGAAGGGGCGCTTGCCCGACCTGGTTGGGCTGAAGGCCGAAGACTGCCGCCGCTATGCGCTTTCACTGCCGATCACCTCGCTGGTGTGCGGCATCATGACGCGCCAAGAGTTGAAACAAGATTTGGGCGTAGCCCGCGGTTTCAAACCGATGCCCGCCGACGAGATGCAGCGGTTTCTCGCCAAGACGGCGGTGGAGGGGGCCGACGGGCGGCACGAGCTTTTCAAGTCGACGCAGTTTTATGATGGTCCGTACCACCGCAAGCAGCACGGTTTCGAGGTCGAAAAAACAGCCTGACGCTATCTACTCTACTTCTTCCATCTGGGGAGCTTGGTTATGCTGTGCCATGCGATGTTTGCCGGCCGGCCGTTCGGCCGCAGTTTCGTTTCGTTTACGGTGCTCATCAGCGCCTTGCTCGTCGCCAACAGGATTGTCAAGGCCGACGACGTTCAGCCACTTGGCGCCGCGGTGCTGGCCAACGTCAAACGCGCCACCGTCCGCGTGGAAGTTAAAGACGCCTCGGGCGCGGAGATGATGGGCAGCGGTTGCCTGATCTCCGAACCGGGGGTGGTGCTCACCAACGCGCACGTACTCGGCATGTTCGACGCCGATAGTCGTCCGCCGCGAACAGTGGCCGTCGTGATCGATAGCGGCGAGCCCACGACGCAAACCGTGCCAGCGCGGCTCCTGGGCGTTGACCGTCGCGCCGATCTCGCGGCGCTGCGCATCGAAGCCAAAAACCTGCCGGCGCCCTTGTCGCTGGCAGATTCCAATCAACTACGCGAGACGCAGGTGGTGTACGCCATCGGGTTTCCCCTTGGCAAGCGGTTGGGCGAGAATATCACCATTACCAAGTCCAGCGTCTCCAGCTTGCGAAAGGAGAACGGTCGTCTCAAAGAGGTGCAGTTGGACGGCGGTGTGCATCGGGGCAATTCCGGAGGTCCGGTCGTTGACGACCAAGGCCGCGTGATTGGGCTTGCCGTGTCGGCCGTTAGCGGCACAACTATTGGCTTCGCCATTCCCGCCGAGCATGTGGCCGGCTTTTTGGCCGGCCGGCTCAACGATTATGGCACCGAAATCGCCATTCGCGAGGGCGGCAAAATCAAGATTCTGTACCACCTCAATTTTGTCGATCCTCTGGGGCGGATCAAAGACGTCCGCATCGAACACTATCAAGGACCGCGCGCCAAGCCGAACCCCGATGGCACGCAACGGCCCACGCAGCGCAGCGGTGAAACGGCCGTAGTGAGCGTCGATCTTCCCTACAAGGGCGCGGGCGCCGTTCGGGGCGAACTGGAAGTCGAACCGCTTAAAGATTCTAAGTTTATCTACTGGTTCCGGCCGGTATATCGCGACGGCAACCGGCAGGAGCAGTTTGCTCACGAGCTCAGCGGCATGCAGGCGGCCCCGTTTGAACGCCGCCCCTTGACGGTCAAGTTCGCGCCCCGCTCCGGTCCCGGCGCGCCGATGGAATTAACCAATATCTCGGCGTTCCGGCTGCGCATGCCCGGCGGCCAGGAAGATTCTCGCTCCATGTTGCTGAAAGTGATCTATGCTCCTGAATACCGGCCGGCGCCCGGCGGAGAAACGGGCCACATGCTGCTGCGGTTCCAACGGTTTAGCATTGCCATGAAGGTGAACGGCAAGCTGGAGAAGCCGACGGAATTTCAAGCCATCGCGAACAATGTCGTGAAGACCGCCGCGCTATTGGAGTTGGATAGCGACGGCACGCCCCTGAGCACCGATTTGAAGCTCAGCAAGGCCGACGCCAAGCTGCGCCCCGCCCTGACCGAGATTGAAGAAAACCTGTTGCAGGCGATCGAATTGCTGGCGGTGCCGCTGCCCAACGGCGAAGTGCAGCCACTTGAGGTCTTTCGCGTGCGACGAAACGTCGCGGCCGGCATGCCCGGCATGGAGTTGCCCGCTCAGGTCGACTTGAAGTTCAGCTATCAGGGGACGCACGCCATGTCGTCGGGCAGACCCTCGGCGATGTTTGATTTTAGCGGCGCGGTGCGTCCGCGCCGCGGCGACAAGTTGAACATGAGCGGCGACGTCCATGGCCGCGTCGAAGTATCGCCCGCCAGCGGCGAAATCTTGCGCGCCACGACCGATTTGAAGGTCGATGTCGACCTGCAATCGTCGGTCGGATTGATTCGCGTGACGGGCACGATGCATGGTGAGCTGAAACCGCCGCCGAGCGCCGCGCCGCCCGAACGCAAGCCCGACAAGCCGCCGGTGCTGGCGGCGGACGATCGGCGCGTCAAATGGGTGTTTTCCGCCCAAGGCAAAGACAATGCCTCCGGCTCGTTCGAGCGTACTCCGGACGCGACCTGGACCGAAACCAATGCGCGCGGCGAGCGTCACACGTTTGAAGAATGGGTTCGCGGCGCCGACTACGTGGTGTTGGTCGATCCGCAGCGTAAGGTTTACCTTCGCTGTTACGCCGACCACCTCGACATTTTCAACAACCAGCGAAAATGGGTCACGCTTTACAAGGGTTCGTGGGAGAACGCGTCGCGTCAATAGCCTCTGACGCTTTACTTTTCCCATCTTCAGTGACGCGCGGTTTTATGGCGCGCCTCTGAATGACCGTTGGCAGCCGCAGCTCGCCTAAACGTCTGACGGATCAGTTCGCCCACTTCGTCGAGATCGCGTCTCGAGACCCTGGGATAGTTTTCCAAGAGCAGATCCAGCGCCTCGCTAATCAGGCCGCGCTCGACGAGGTCCGTCCAAGCGCTTTGGAGCACGGTGACGAAATCGTGGGCGTCCGCCGGCGTGGCGGCAAGAGAAGCCCGCCGTGATTCACTCGCCTGCCGCGGCTTACCGACGGCGTCAAAATACAGCGCGAGCAGCGCAAAGCGATCCGCGGGGCCGCTCAATGATTCCGCGAAGCGGCGAAACGTCAATAGTAAGAATACTCGTTCCTCCGCGTAGCGCGGGTCATCCAGCTTAGGCAGCAAAGCGAAGTAGGCGTTGTGCGCAAGCAACAGGCACGAGTCGATGAGCAGCGAATACCGCCGCAACGTGAAATCCGCCAGGGAGCCGATCGCCGGAGCGGCAGTCAGCGCCGCCGAAACATCGACCACAAGCGCGCGGAGCCGTCGATGCTCCCGGCTTCGTGCGGGATGCGCGGCAACGATTTTCCGCCATCGCTCAACGTCAAAGACGTCTTCCAGCCTGAATGAGGACCGAATCCGCTTCGCCAGGGCGGCCGCATTGGAAGTGGATGGCTGAAAGCTGAAAGCCGATTCCGTGAGCACGATCCGTCCGCCGACCGCGCCCCACACCAGTTTGGCCGCTCGTTCAAGCGTCGCGAGCGACTCGTTTTCCGTGAGGAGCGTTTGATAGTCGATGGCAAGTTGCTCGTTGACGGAACCCATTGAATGGTGATCGGTTTAGTGGTGATCGGCACGCCGCGACGGTCGGCGAGAAATGTTTCTGGCGCGGTTCAACAAGCGTTTGCTCGCTTTGGCTTCGCCCTTTTCCAATAAGTCGCGGGCGTCGCGCCGTAGTTGTCGTTCGCGACGGTCCTTCTCGTCATCGGAGAGGTCATGATCCGGGTCGTCTCCGCCGAGCGTCGAGTGAGGCAATGCAACTGACTTCGCCCGTCGAGGGCCTTGAGAGGTCCATTTCTGTTGAGCCGTCGTGGCTTCAGTTACCGGCATCCGGCCAGCGGCCACCTTTGTCAATGATGTCACACTTGCCGGCGTGGGTCAAGATTGCAGCGATGGCCGCGGCTTGGTCAAATAACCCTTTCGGAGAAAACGGTTGGAAGAACGGACGGGATACCATGTCGACCATATCTCAATCGCCACACAAAAACTACGAAGTTGAGAGCAAATACCGCGTCGCGGATACCGCGGCGTTGAGGGCCGAGGTACGCGCCTTGGGCGGCGACCTTGGCGAGCCGCGCAGGCAAGTCGATGTTTATTATGCTCACCCGTCCCGTGACTTTGCACAAACCGATGAGGCGCTGCGCGTTCGCCGCGTGGGTGACGACGCTTTCGTCACGTACAAAGGACCGAAGATCGACGCGGCCACCAAGACGCGCGAAGAAATCGAACTGCCGCTGGCCGGCGGGGCGAGCGCGGCAGGCGATTATGGCCGGCTGCTGGAGGCGCTTGGTTTTCGCCCGGTGGCTGAAGTGGCCAAGCAACGGCGTCTGGCGGCGATCGCCTGGCAAGGGCGCCACTTTGAAGTCGCCTTTGATGAGGTTGAGTCCGTGGGAACCTTCGTTGAGCTGGAGACGTCGGCCGGCCCGGCGCAACTGGCAGCCGCGCGGGAGGCGCTCGCCGCGTTGGCGGAAAAACTCGCCTTGCGCGATAGCGAACGCCGCAGTTATTTGGAACTGCTTTTGCTTTCACGCTGAGGAGTCCGCGTCGCCAATGCGCGGAATTTGCTTTTCATTTCAGGCCCGCCCAACTCTGGACTAATGGCTTGCGTCAGCTTGATGAGGCGCTCGGCCTGTTGCTGCTCGCCCAGGTTGGTGAGCGCGAGCGTCTGCGCGTACATGGCGCGCACCCAGCGATCGCTTCCTTGGCGGGTTTTGCGGCCGATGTCGCGCCATTTGGCCAGCGCCGCCTGCTGGCTGGCCCGATCGGTCGATTCGAGCAACAATTCAGCGTATTGTTCTTGCATCTGGCCGTCGCGGGGAGATTCGTCGGCGAGTTTTCGCGCGTCCTGGAGGGCTTCGGCATGCCGTCCGATCATCACCAAAGCCCGCAGCCGCGCGCGGCGGAAACTGTTCTGTTGGTCCGCCGGCAGTTCTTTCAAGCGGTCGCCAAGCAACTTGGCGGCGCGAAGCTGCAATTCCGCCAATTCACGCGCCACCTTAGGCGGCGCCTGCGCCGCGACTTTGGCCAGCCCCTCAATGAGTCCGAACATTTGCGCAGGCTCGCCGCCCGCAAGATCGTTCAGCAGTTTGGCCGCCTCGGCGCGTTGCCCTTGCGCGGCCACGGCGAACACTTCGAGCGTTTGAGCGGTTGTGCGCCACTCTTCGGGGGCGTCGGCCGCGTCGTTCAAGGCCGCGCGCAGGAGCCGTTCGGCGCGGGCGAATTCATGCTCGCCATAAGTCAGATAAATCGTCGCCGCGCTGACCGCGGCGATGCGTTCCAGGCGGCTCCAACGCTCCGGCAAATCGCCGCGTGAATTCACCACGAACGCTTCCAGCTCCTTGGCGGCGCGCGCGGCGGTTTCCGCGGTCGCCTCGCCGGCGGCCGACAGGTCGGCCAACCAGCGCCGGTAAGACCGCGCCAGACCCTCGACGGCGGCGGTCGCCTGTGGGCCGTCGAATCGCACGCCGCGATAGGCGTCGATGGCGTCGGACCAGCCACGCTCGCGTTCGCACAATTCGCCGAGCCAGAGACGCACTTGATCGGCGGTCGGTGAACGCGGCCATTCGGCGAGGTGCTCGCGCAGCAATTCATCATAGGCGGCGGCGGCGTTTTTGTCGGCCGCCAACGCCGAGTTGTAGATGGCCGCCAAATGGGCTTCGCCGGCGCGGTTGTGGCGTGGCGCGCCGAGGGCGAGCTGTCGAAATCGCCCGGCGGCGGCGGCGTGTTTTTTAAGCTGCTGCTCGATGGCGGCCGCGGTAAAGGCGTGATTAAAAGCGGCGTCGGGCTGGTTGGCGGCGGCCGCTTGCCGCGCCGCGCGATCGTACGCTTCCAACGACTGCGTGAACTGCCCGGAGCGAAACAGGCTCTCCGCGGCGCGAACCAGCACGGCAAGGTTTTCCGTACCGCCGCCCCGCGCCACGCTGCCGGCCAACAGCATCTCGGCCCGGCGGCTCCAATAGCGGCCGAAGCGGCTGTCGATCTCGCCGATCAATTCGGCGGCCTGCTCCTGCCGGGCGGCGGCCTCGGTGGAATGCTTCGCTTTGGCCGCCGCTTGCCAGGCCGCGACGTAACTTTCCAGGCAGGCCAGCTCCAGATCGGCCGTCATGTCGGCGGCCGCCCCGC
>DASVGM010000625.1:0-5739 GCA_036379555.1 Pirellulales bacterium
CGTAAGCCATTGTTTCTAGCGGTCAATCACCGCTCCACCGGCGTAAAGCCGGCGGTGGCGGAGCGGAACGAATCTCACATCGGTTCGTTGGTGATTTTGATCCAATCTCTTGAAATGCACGCACGAAGAAATCTTGACGCTTCCGGGTTCGGTGGCTGGCCCTTGGTCGCGGTATGTCGCGAACACCAGCAGTCGGGGCATTGGTACGGTGTGTTATCCTCGGTTGGCGGCCAACGACGAAGAGTGTGCGAAGCAATTATTGACCAAGCGCACGTTGACCAACCTCGATCGAGAACCGGCGTCCCGCCTGGATGTACTTGGCTGAGTCATTGGTAATTGTATAATACAGTAATTCAATTTACCGTATCATATATGAGTCAATAAATGCGATCAAACGCCTACCCTTCCCTACCGCTGCCGGTCAAACGGGCCCTGAAAAAACTGGGCCAAGACATTGCCGACGCGCGGCGCCGCCGACGCATTCCGACGACGCTCATGGCCAAGCGCGCCATGATCAGCCGCGCGACGTTGGCCCGTGTTGAGAAAGGCACTCCCCAGGTGTCGCTGGGCATCTACGCGACGGTGTTGTTCATCTTGGGGCTGGACAAGCGCTTGGCTGACCTCGCCGACGTTCGCGCTGACGACATTGGCTTGGGTTTGGAAGAAGATCGCCTGCCGAAAAAGATCTACCTGCCGCGCCGCAAAGGAAAATCGCAGCCATGAGCGACCGCGTGGCGTTGGCGTTTGAGCACGCGGATTTGCGAGAATCGCTCGACTGACACATCAGCCTTGCCGATGGATGATTCATCAGTTCGCAACGGAGAGCAAACCGGTTATTCCGCCGACAAGTCGGTGGCGATCAACTCTTCGTCATTTCGAGCGAAGACGTGGCGGTAGGCGAAGGCCGGGTGCGACCAGCAGACACCGCCGCGCTCGTTCAGTTGCACGCGCGTGGGTTGAATCAGCTTGGTGCGGCTGATCTCCTCATACCCTTGCGGCGAAAGCCGGCAGATGATCAGTTCGCCGCGTTCGGTGAACATCCAAATCTTGCCGTGGTTTTCCACGAGATGAATGTTAAACCAGCGGCGCTGCTTGGGGTTGTTTTGAGAGTCGGGCGGAATCGGCGCCAGGCTCTCCCAAACCCGATCGCCGCTGTCGCCTTTAAGACAACGCAACTCGCCATAGCTGTCAACGCCGTAGATGTAGTTGTCTTTCATGTACGGCGTGACCATGATCGACTGCAAGCTGTCGGTGTGCCGTTCATCCTTGCCCACACGCCGCCAGATTTTTTCGACCGCCGGCCGCTCTTCATTGAGACGCAACATGAGCGAACCGTCGTAAAACGCCGTCATGAAAAGGTGGTCGTTTTCCACCACCGGCGTGGCGATGGCCAACACCATCTGCGACGGTGGAAAAGGCCAACTCCACAAGAGCTTGCCGCTGGTCGGATCAAGTCCCACGACGTGTTGCCCGGTCCAACAGACGAGCACGCGGCGGCCCGCTTGCTCGATGATGATGGGGGCGGAATACGAAGCGTCGTCTTCGAGGGCGCGCCATTGCTCCTCGCCGGTGGCCTTGTCGAACGCGACCAGACAGGCGTTTTTACCGCCGACTTGCAGAATCACCAGGTCGCCTTCGATGAGCGGAGCGGCGGCCAGGCCCCAAATGGGCATGCGCACCTGATACTGCTGGTCGAGCTCGCGCTGCCAGAGGACGTTGCCGGCGGCGGCGTCGAAGCAAATGAAGTTGCCCATGGCGCCCAGTGAATAGGCGCGGCCTTCATGGATGGTCACCGCGGCCCGCGGGCCGGCGGTGTAGCTGATGTCGCGGTAGCGGCAATCGTAACTGTGCGACCAGATCGTCTTGCCGGTCTTCCAATCGAAACAGTGGACGCGTTCGATTTGCTTCGGTTCCGCGATGCGATCGGTGACGTAGACGCGGCCGTCGGCCACCGTGGGGCCGCTGTATCCGCTGGAGATGGGCACGCGCCAGCGCGGCTTTAGGCTGGGCGATTTGAATTTTTCCACCAGGCCGGTCTCGCGCCACACGCCGTCGCGAGTTGGTCCGCGCCATTGCGGCCAGTCGTCGGCGCGCACGGGCCAAACGCTTACGGCGACGACCGCCAACATCAGGCAGGTCCAACGTGGAAAACGGGCACTTGTGGTCAGCATGTTCTCTCCAGCAGTTGGGCAAGGAATACGTTTGATCGCGAGGGGCCGACTGCGGCCTTGGCCCGCGGCAACCCGCGAATCCGCATTCTCCGCTGCCACGAGCGGTTCGTCAATCAAGCGGGGTGTGCGGAATTGCTCTTTACGCGACCGCGAAAAACGCTATGGTGCCAATCCCTTCCCTTTTCATGTCCAGGAGTTTGCAATGATGCGCTGGCCGACGGCAATGCTGTTGGCGGCCATGTTTGTGGCCGGTTGTCGCCGTGCGCAGCCGAGCTTCGACCCGTTCTTGCCCAGAACGCGCATTCCTCCCCCCGCCACAGGCGCCGCGACCGGCGCTCCGGACGCCTACTACACCAACCCCACGCCGCCGATGACCGGCACAGCGCCAGGCTGGCCCGCGCCGGGAGCCGCCGTCCCCTCGACGACCCCAACCGATCTCTATTCACCGCCGGGCGGCTATCAGTATCCACAGCCGACACCGGCGCCCACCGCACCAGGCCCCATGCCCGTGCCGGCTCCCTCCCAGCCCGCCACGACCAGCGTCACGCCGGGCATTGGCCAGGTGCCGCGGGCGAATCGCTTGAAGTACGTGGCCACCGCCGACACCAGCCGCTCGGCGGTCTATGAAGCTGGCGAGCAGGCCAATGGCGCTCAGGATTCATCCGAAAACCCAACCGTGGGGCGGCCCGCCGGGCCGTCGGCCGCGGATGAAGCCTCGGCGAGCCGCCCCACCATCGCGGCATCGCGATCAAACCGGGGTTTTGAGACACCCGCGCAGAATCAGCCGCAGTTCGCGCCGGAAGATACGTCGTCGGAGATGGATATCATGGATTTGCCGCCAGTACACCGTGTGGCGCGTAGCGAATAGGCGGTTTGCAGCGGTTTTTTAGTCGCTCGACTTGATCGGCCGCGAAAATCTCGCCGCCGGGGCGTGCCATTTTTGCCCGGTGGGCCTAAAATGGGACTATGAGTTTCGCACTTCAACTCAACGCCCTGACCCGCGGTTCCGTTCAGCGCCGCTTATCCAACTGGCAAGGCCTGTTGCCTAAGATCGCCGACTTGGAGGCCGGCTTTCAGCGGCTCTCCGACCCAGAACTGCGCAAGCAAAGCCTCTCGCTGCGCTACCGCGCCAAGAGCCAAGAGCCGCTCGATCGGTTGATGCCCGAAGCCTACGCGCTGGTCCGCGAGGCCGGTCGCCGCACCATCAACATGCGTCACTTCGACGTGCAAATTCTGGGCGGAATCGCCATGCACCACCGCTCGATCGTGGAGATGCAAACGGGCGAAGGCAAGACGCTGACGGCCACGCTGCCGGTTTACCTGCACGCGCTGGCCGGCCGCGGCGTGCAACTTGCCACCGTGAACGACTACCTGGCCCGCCGCGACGCCGAGTGGATGGGGCCTATTTACGACATACTGGGAATGTCAGTCGGCGTGATCGAAACGCAGATGACGCAACCGCAGCGACGCAAGGCGTACGCCGCCGATGTCACTTACGGCACAGCCAAGGAATTTGGCTTCGACTTTTTACGCGACCGCTTGCTCTTGCGCCGCATCAACGAAGGTCTGACCGACTTTTTGGGCGGCATGCTCGGCCAGCAAGGCCCCTCGGCCGAAGAACCGGTGCAGCGGGCGGCCAACTTTGTCGTCGTGGACGAGGCCGACAGCATCTTGATCGACGAGGCCCGCACGCCGCTGATTATCAGCGCCTTGCCCACCGAGGAAGAAAAGATCGCCGTCGAGTGCTATCGCTGGAGCGCCAAGGTGGCCGGCGAGTTTGAGGATGAAGAGCATTACGATTACGACCATGAAAAGCAGAGCGTCGAATTGACCGCCGAGGGGCGGCAATTGGTCCGCTCGCTGCCGAAGCCGCCGGCGATGGATTCCGTCGGCATGTTCACCATTTATGAGTATGCCGAGCGGGCCATCAAGGTCAATCGCGCCTTCACGCTCGACCGGCAATATGTGGTGCGCGAAGGCGAGATCGTGATCGTCGATGAATACACCGGCCGGTTGTCGGAAGGCCGCAAATGGCGCGACGGCATTCACCAGGCCATCGAGGCCAAAGAAGGCGTTGAAGTGACGGTCGCCACCGGTCAGGCCGCGCGCGTCACCGTGCAGGATTTTTTCCTGCGTTATGAGCAGCTTACCGGCATGACGGGAACGGCGATCAGTTCGGCCGGTGAACTACGGAAGATTTACGAGGTCGATGTCATTCCCATTCCGACGAACCGCCCGGCCGTGCGGCAACGGTTGTCCGACCGTATTTTTGGCGATGCCGAGCAGAAATGGACGGCGATCGTCGAGGAGGTTCGCGAGTTGCACCAACAGGGGCGGCCGATTTTGATCGGCACGCGTTCGATTGACAAATCGGTGCTGCTCTCGCATCTGCTCAAGCAAGCGGGCATCGAGCACCAGGTGCTCAACGCCCACCAGGTTTCGGCCGAGGCCGATATTGTGGCACGGGCGGGCTTGAAAGATCGCGTGACGGTTTCGACGAACATGGCGGGCCGCGGCACCGACATCAAGCTGGGCGACGGCATCGCCGAACTGGGCGGCCTGCATGTGATTCTGACGGAAATGCACGACTCGGCGCGGATTGACCGCCAGTTGATCGGCCGTTGCGGCCGGCAGGGCGATCCGGGCACTTTTCGCCAATACCTCTCGCTGGACGACGACATTTTATTGTCCGGCCTTGGTCCTGACAAAGCGGATCGTTTGGAGGAGCGGGGCAAAGCATCGTCGAGTGGCTTCGATAGCTTGGGCCGTTTGTTTCGCAAATCGCAGCGCATCATCGAGCGCCGCCATTTCCGCGATCGCCGCGTGTTGATGTACTACGAAAAAGAGCGGCAGAAGCTGCAAAAGCAGATGGGGCAAGACCCGTATCTCGATACGGCGGGTTAGCCTCACGGTCTCACCGCCGCGTAGGCGCGCAATCGCTCGCGCAGTTTGGCGACCGTCTCGGCGTGGCACTGGTAAAAACCACACGCCTATGGTTGGCCAGGTAGAATAGATCCAATGCTTTCAGCACTCCCGACTTGAGTGCGCGATCATCGGTAGAGTGGACGAACGCAGATGCGATTGGTAAACTCCTGTCGATAGCTACGAGCGAAACCTGTTGGGTTGGCAAATGGAGTATGAGCAGCCGGATTTTGATGGGGTGCCCGTCGACCGCACGACGGTTGCACAAGCCCTGCTGAACATCGATAACAAGCGGCGAAGCAACCCGCTGCCGTGGAATGGACAGTTCTCGCCGGAATTGGTAGAGGCCCTGTTGCGAGCTTACGCTCCGAGAAACGGGCTTGTGCTCGACCCGTTTTCCGGCAGCGGGACGGTCCTGTGCGAAGCCGGCCGTCGGGGATTGCCCGCGATTGGTGCGGAAATCAACCCGGCGGCGTTCAAGATGTCGCAGATATACTGTCTGATCAATGCCTCGGTGGCCGAGCGCAAGCGAATGACGGACGCGGTGGATTGGGCACTGCACCAAAACCTGACGCACGAAGAGTTGCCGCTCTTTACGGAGAACGGCAACGACGGGCCCAGCGACATGAAGGCATTCCTCGTCGAG